>DASPKH010000390.1:0-5311 GCA_035628175.1 Patescibacteria group bacterium | reverse complement strand
ATCGCGCTGCAAAACCTCATTCCGGTCAAATGTGAAATTTGACAAGTCAATACTGCGCTTTTTAAAATGATCCTTCACGCATATTTTGCCAATACGTGCGGGCAGCCCTTGCGCGTGGTTAAGAATATCATACAACCCCTGCCCCACGCAGCCAAAACCGAAAAGGCCAATTGATAGGTTGTGATTACTCATTCTGCCCAACCTCCTGTACAACTTCTTCTTTTAAAAACTTATTTTTAAAAACTCCTTCTACAAGGTTTTTAAAAGCAGCCTCAAGGTCATTGATAAGGTCATCGGAATGCTCAATTCCAACCGATAGGCGGATCAGTGAATCCTGTATTCCGGCAGCACGACGCTTTTCGGAAGGAACGGATTTATGCGTCATCTGACACGGGTGGCAGATCAGGCTTTTCGTTCCACCAAGGCTTTCAGCGAGTTTAAAAAGTCCGGTCGAGGTAACGAATTTTTCCGCCGCTTCGATCGTATCGTCTTTTAAAGAAAAAGTGACAACACCACCAAACAGTTTCCATGTCTTCGCGATAATATCATGGTTTTTGTGCGACGGCAGTCCGGGATAATACACTTTGTCCACTTCCGGGCGCGACTCAAGATAGCGGGCGATTTGTAAAGCATTATTTGATTGCTTTTCCACACGAAGCGGTAATGTATAAATTCCACGGATCGTAAGCCAAGAGTCAAACGGCCCGAGAATTCCACCGGAAGAATTCTGGATGAATTTTATTTTTTCTGCTAACTCAACATCATTCACGATCACAGCACCGCCAATCAGGTCAGAATGTCCTGCGAGATACTTTGTTGCGCTGTGAAAAACGATGTCTGCACCGAGCTCTAGTGGGCGTTGAATAGCAGGCGAAGCGAATGTATTATCTACCACAAGCAGGCAGTTATTCGCTTTTGCAATTTTGGCAATTTGCTCAATATCGGAGATCTTTAACGTCGGATTTGTCGGGGACTCTATCCAGATGAATTTCGTTTTTTCTGTAATATTATCTACGATATTTTGCACATCGGTCGTGTCAACATAATTGACCTTCACACCAAATTTTGAATAAATGTGTGTGAAAATCCGATATGTGCCACCGTAAATATCATCCACCGCAAGAACTTCATCGCCTGCCGAAAGCAGCTTAATGACAGCATCTACCGCTGCCAAACCACTTGCAAATGCAAAGCCATAGCTACCGTGTTCGAGCTCGGCAAGGAGATTTTCAAGAGTGGCGCGCGTCGGATTATTCGAGCGAGCGTAATCATAGCCTTTATTTACGCCGGGCGCTTCCTGTACGTAGGTCGCTGTCTGGTAAATCGGTGTGGAAATTGCGCCGGTTAAGACGTCAACCGGAACGGAATGCAGGATTTCTGTTTCGAAGTGCATACTTATGCCTCAAAAAAACTTTAATGAAAAATGGTTCAGTAAAGTCTCTTAGCATTAGTACCAAGATTGGGATGTATCGGAAGCGAAGGAATTCGAGTAGCCGGCGGCGAAATGATGCCGCACATGGCTGTAATGTCGAAGTCACCTTATCTTCGCTCTTCCTTTTAAAAAGAAGAGCCAGGAATTGGCACCTACTAAAACCTGACTAAAGTTTTAGGGTTGCCAGACGTCATCGGGCCTGTCCCTCAGTCTGTCTTGATAAGCTAATGTTCTAAAAGAACTTGAGGTGCGAACTTACAGCAGAGATTATTAAAAAGCAAATTTTTTTTTTAAGGCGCTGTCATAATCTCAAGTTGCGTAAGAAAGCTGATTGCTTCTTCGCCTGAGGTGCCGCACATTTCCTCGTTTGGACGCAATCCTGCGCAGACAGACGGACGCTCAACACTTTTAAAAATTAGACAGCGGTTTTCAACATCAAGTTGTACACACCTCACTCCTGCCGGTTTACCGTTAGGCATTCCGGGAATGGGCGATGATATGGAGGGCGCTATACAGCAGGCTCCGCAATGAGGGCGGCAGTTCATGGTATTTATTCGATGAGATGTGGTACAAACCTGCTGCTATTATCAGTAATCAGTCCACTCGTCTCGCGAATGCCAATTCCTGCCGGCTGTTGGCCGATGATCCAGCTTCCGATAACAGGGTGGTTTCCATCGAAATTTGGCAGGTCGTACAGTTCCTGATAAACATAGCCCTCCTCGCCATATTCACCTTTGCTTTCTACAATGATATTACCTTCACGCACAATCTGGATATTTGCGCCTTCGCGTGAAAGCACGGGTTTGCGCACATAACTTTTTAAAGCGCTTGGTGTTCGGTATGTCGGCAGTAAGTTTTTGTGGTTTGGGAAGAGCTGCCAGAGAAGTGGCAAAAGCGCCTTATTGGAGAGGATCATTTTCCAGCTTGGCTCTATCCAGAACACTTTGTTTTCATCAGTGATAATATTGCGGCCAAAATCCTCGTGGACAAGCCATTCCCACGGATACAGTTTAAAAATCTGGTGAATATCCTTGCCTTCCTCATCGACAAAAACGCGATATTCCTCACTCCAGCCAATGTCTTCTATGTGAATAAAATTCGTATCAAGACCCGCCTGTATTGCTGTATCACGCAGATATTCCGTTGTTGTAAGGTCTTCGAGCGAACCCTGCACGCAGGCAAAGTAAAGTTTTGAATGCCGCAGATAAGGCTTTGTACTGCGCCAGTACTCTATCAGTTTTTCGTGAATAGAATTAAACTGGTCTTTTTCCTTTTTAAAATCCTGGAGCCAGAACCACTGCACGATTGCCGCTTCAAAAAGTGACGTTGGTGTGTCAGCATTGAATTCAAGGAGCTTGGGTTCGCCTGTTCCATTATAGGCAAGGTCAAAGCGCCCATAAACAGATGGCGCATCGTCATTCCAGGATCGTTCGATATGCTCAGCCATCCAGTTTGGAATGGCAAATTCGTGATAGATGCGCAGATCAATAACAAACTCCACTGCTTTTAAACACAGCTGCCAAAGCTCGGCCGCTGCTCTTTCAAGAGTATCTATCTGGCTGCTGTCAAAGCTGTAATATGCAGTTTCGCTCCAGTACGGAACATCCGTAGTATGAAAACCAAAACCAAGTTTTTCAACTTCTGTCTGCCAGTTATTGCGGGGAGAAATCGCTATTCGTTTCATAATTGTTACGACGACACCTTCATAGCGCTTCTTCCAAAACCGCCGCGGATTGCTTTTGTTTTACTGGTATTTGCGCCAACATTTGCCCGTTCGCTGATCGCTATCGAATGGTATCCGGAGCGGATATATGTGCCCGAAGGCGAGTAATAGCCGTATGGCCTGAATGCTACATACGAATTACCTGTAACACGGCGCGAATAGCGTGCTGTGGTATCTGAGCGGAGAAAAAGGCTCTTCTGCGGTGCCTGCTCACAAGCGGAAACCAGTGACGTAATGAGTACAAGATGAACTACTTTTGATTTCCTCATTATTTCACCGTCACAAAAAACTGGTAATCTTTTGGGACGATCATGTTTTTCACATCGCCATTTACCATTTCTGACATTTGGTAGCCCGAGCCGAGACGTGGAATTGTGTCGGAATAGCTGTACTGCCTTATCATTGTGTTTTGCGCCCAGACTTTATGTGTAGTGGTGAGCACATCGCGTGAAGAATCTAAGTGCTTTACTGAAAGGGCTGTTTCAATTGAGCCGCTTTTGTCAATGTCGTGTGTGAGATCTTCGGGTTCATTATTGCAGGAGGTGAGCGTAGCAGCAAGTGCAAGCGCCGGAATAACTTTTTTCACGGAAATCAATAATGCGAAAGTTTTAAAAAAACCAAAATAGTGATAAAATTTTTAAAGGGCAATTTTTAAATTTACCGCGCCGTTTCATGTATAATCATTTTCCTTCGCAGGAAACGCTCATCAGCAAAACGTATCTCAGCAATATAATCGCCTGCGGGCATCGCGCGGCCACTGCTGTCACGGCCATCCCATGTGAATGTATGCTCGCCTGCAGTTTCTTCCTTTTTTAAAAATGCTACAATAGTATCAGACTGCGTCGACAGAATGGTGATGGACACAGTCATTGCTTTTTCAAGCGAATAGGGGATTGTCAGGCCATATTTTTTGTCCCAGCTCCGGGCATCTCCCTGGTTTTCCTGATCTTGTCCCCTGATACCAAGCAACCGATATAGCTCGTTTAATGGTTGAAAGGGGGTCACCAGCGGCACATCCGCTTCAGCTCCAAAACCAACCAGATTTCGCACATACGGTACGCGCATGCTCTGGCGGATGTGATGCTCATACGATGTTCGCTC
The DNA here is from genome assembly GCA_035628175.1 of Patescibacteria group bacterium. GTDB lineage: Bacteria > Bacteroidota > Ignavibacteria > Kapaibacteriales > DASPKH01 > DASPKH01. Next base: position 1,055 of record DASPKH010000390.1, on the reverse strand, counting down.
TACAGCGCTTGGTTTTAAAACATTTGCCGGAATATCAAGATTATTTGCTATACGGCTATACACTGAACTTTCTGCAGCCTGCTGTTCGCGGAGAAAACCGTGTAGAAATTGCTGTGCAGTGCTACGAAATCTGCTTGCAGCGGGAAGAGCGAGCTGGAACGCCGCAACGTAATTGCTGTCGTGCTTTGGTGTGAATTGCTGGCTGCCGGAGCCGGGAAGTATAATAGAATCAGTTTTAAAAGTATGGATTTTTGTAGTGTCGCCGGATAGTATTTTAGTAGGCAGATATATATTCGGAAGCTTAACAATCGTCGAACGCTGCTGAGCTGAGGAATTCTCTACAGCGCAGAAAGTTACGGTGCAAAGTAATGCTATTTTTAAAAATATCCGCTGCATACGGTTCAAAAATTGACGAAGCCACTTTTAAAAAAGTACGCCTGAATTTTATTAAAGTTGCTGTTGTTCAATGTTTTAAAAACACAAGATACAAAAAAAGCGGCACGCCTTTCGACATACCGCCTTTTAAAAACATTTTTTAACGTTTTAAAAGCCATTTCACCACTTCGCTATCACGCTCATACTCTTGAAAGCCATTCTTTAAAAGCACTTTCTGCGAGCCGAAATGCTCTACCGGCGTGTCAGCACGAATAGCTTTTACATTAGGATTTTTAAAAATCCAGTTTTTAAAACATTCAACAGCTCCTGTTGCAAAGCCCCGGCCTTCGTATTTAGTATCAATAAAGTAACCAAGCGTGACGCTTCCATTTTCATCCGGCAAACCTGAGGCACCGATACCACCAATCGTGACATTTTCCTCGCGATGAATGATAAACCAGTGTGTGAACCATTCATACGATTCGGGATTTTCGGCAACTTTCGGTATGATGAATTCTTTTAAAGCTGAGGCAAATTCGCCTAAAAAATCAGGCATAAAATCAGAATACACTTCAATATTGGAAACAGTAAGCCCCAGTGACTTTTCCAGTTCAGCGCGCGAATGAAGCAACATTTGAAGTTGGGCATGGTGGAGTGGGAGAAGCGAAATTCTCCTGCAA
>DASPKH010000389.1:0-5881 GCA_035628175.1 Patescibacteria group bacterium | reverse complement strand
ACAAGCACAATCCCGCCACCAATTGCCAGCAACCCAGAGAGAAATCCCGTTGCAATTCCCGCCGGGATCAGTACTTTGAGCGAACGCTGAACTTCATACGTTTTTTCCTCTTTCAGCATCCACCCGCGAATAAAAAATGTGCACCCGACCATAAGCAAGAATGCTCCAGTGAGGATCATTAAAATCTGCCCGTCCACATATTTTGTCGCTTCCACACCAATGTAATTGAGCGGGATCGCACACAGCAGAATAACTTTTGCGATTGTAAAATCAATCAGCCTGTTCCGGTGATAGACAATTGAGCCGGAAATAGCCGACGGAATCGCAGCCGGAAGCGGTGAAGCAAGCGCCAAAAGTGGCGGCAAACCAGCAAATACTTTTAAAAGCGGCGTCGCTATCAGTGCCCCACCAATGCCGAACAAACCAGAAAGTAAACCGATGAGAATACCGATTCCAGCGATAATTGCGATGGTAAGTGAAAACAAGGTTTAAAAATTAATTTAAAATAACTAGTCAATATTCTTTTTTAAGAGCTCGTCATTGTGAGGCAGTCTCTTGTGACGTGGTAAGTCAAACACTGTTCAACGCGCCCCAAGTATTTGCCATTGCCACGTCAAAGACCTCTTTGCAATGACGAAAGTTGAAACTGATTGCTGAAACCCGATCGCTGATTGCTTTTTAAAACTACCCTACAATCAAATTCACCAGCTTATCCGGCACAATAATCTTCTTGCGCACCTGCTTTCCTTCCATAAATCGCTGCACGTTTTCGTCCGCAAGCGCGATTCTCTCAAGCTCCTCCGAAGATGTGCCTGCGGGAACATTTGCCTTTCCGCGGATCTTGCTGTTAACTTGGAGCACGATTTCAATATTCGACTGCACGAGTTTTGCTTCATCATAATCCGGGAATTTCGCGTGCGCGACCGATTCCGTATGGCCGAGTATTCGCCATAATTCCTCGCACATGTGCGGCGCAAAAGGCGCAAGGCACAGCACAAATTTTTCCATTGCTTCGCGCGGGCGGATTTCTGCCGATGTAAATTCATTAACGCAGATCATCATCTGCGAAATCGCTGTATTGAAGCTCAGATTTTCGATGTCCTCGCCGACTTTTTTAATTGTGGTGTGTAGCGCGAAATCCTGTTCTGACGTTGCCGGAACGTCCTGAACGCTTTTTAAAAGATCCCCTTCTTCACTTGCAATTAATCTCCAAGCGCGGTTTAAAAACCTGTGAACGCCCTCAATGCCTGTTGGTGACCACGGTTTTGTAGCTTCAAGTGGCCCGAGGAACATTTCGTACAGGCGTAATGTATCAGCGCCATATTCTGCAACAATAGTATCGGGATTGACGACATTGCCGAGCGACTTGGACATTTTGCGCGAATCTTCACCAAGGATCATGCCCTGGTGAAACAGCTTTTTAAAAGGTTCTTTTGTTGAAACTAAACCATAATCGTATAAAACTTTATGCCAGAAGCGCGCATACAGCAGGTGTAGCACAGCGTGCTCCGAACCGCCCACGTAGAGGTCAACGCCCGAGCCCTGCATCCAGTATTTTTCCTTTTCGGCATCCACGAAGCGCTTGGAATTATGCGGATCAATAAAGCGCAGGTAATACCAGCACGAGCCAGCCCACTGCGGCATAGTATTTGTCTCAAGGCGCGCATGCTTCCCTGTTTTTTTGTCGGTAAAGCTCACCCAGTTTTCCACTGTGGCAAGTGGTGATTCGCCTGTTCCAGCTGGTTTGTATTCTTTCACATCGGGCAGCGTCAGCGGCAATTCATCCTCGTCTAGCGAGCGCTTTGTGCCGTCGTCAAAAAACATAATTGGCACAGGTTCTCCCCAGTAGCGCTGACGTGAAAACAGCCAGTCACGCAGCTTAAACTGGGTTTTTTTCTCACCCAAACCATTCATTTTCAACCACGAAATCACCGAACGTTTTGCTTCGCTTGTCACCAAACCATTAATATTATTCAGGTCATTTTTAAAACCTGTAGCAATTCCTTCATCGGTAAAAGCGCTTTTTACAACATCAAATTCGCTGCCGTCTTTTGGCGTTACCACTTGCACGATTGGCAAATTAAACGTCGTAGCAAACTCGTGGTCGCGCTCGTCGTGGGCAGGAACAGCCATAATTGCGCCGGTGCCGTAATGTGCCAGGACATAATCAGCGATCCATATTTGCACACGCTCTCCTGTTGCCGGATTTATCGCATATGCGCCGGTGAAAACGCCCGTTTTTTCTTTAGAAAGTTCGGTACGCTCCAAGTCACTTTTTAAAGAAGCTTTCTGCTGATATTCAGTTACCCTGTTTTTAAAGACATCCGGCGTAATCTCATCCACAAGCGCATGTTCCGGCGCTAAAACCAAATAGGTCGCTCCGCCAATTGTATCCGGGCGCGTCGTGAAAACGCGGATTTTTTTGTCGCTGGCAGCGATTGTAAAATCAATTTCCGCGCCTTCGCTTTTGCCGATCCAGTGTTTCTGCATTTCCTTCGTTGAAGTCGGCCATTCGACGAGGTCGAGATCTTTTAAAAGCCGGTCGGCGTAGGCGGTGATCCGCAGCATCCACTGGCGCATCGGGCGGCGCTCCACAGTATAGCCCTTTTCCTTCCATTCATCCACTTCTTCGTTGGCGAGCACGGTGCCGAGCTCTTCACACCAATTCACAGGAATCATAGCGATGAAGGCGAGGCGTTTAGAATCTTTATATTCTTCGATTTCATGTTCTGTTTTTAAAGAATCCGGAATTCGTAATTCCTCAATTGGGCGCGCTTTTTCCTGATGCTCATCGTACCACGAGTTATAGATCTTTAAAAAAATCCATTGCGTCCATTTGTAGTAATCCGGCTCAGTTGTGTTAACTTCGCGTGACCAGTCGTAATCAAGGCCGAGCATGTTGAGCTGCCTTTTAAAATTCGCGATGTTATTTTCAGTTGCTATACGCGGATGAATCCCCGTTGTCATCGAGTAGCGTTCTGTTGGCAAGCCGAAGGCATCGAAGCCCATTGGGTGCAGCACGTTGTAACCCTTCATGCGTTTGTAACGCGAGGTAATGTCGGTAGCCGTATAGCCTTCGGGGTGCCCGATGTGTAGCCCCGCACCACTTGGGTACGGGAACATATCCAGCACATAATATTTTGGTTTTGAAAAGTCGTCGCCGGTTTTAAAAGTTTGGTTTTCAGCCCAATACAGCTGCCACTTTGGTTCTATTGATTGAAAAGGATACGCCATTGGTGTCTTTTAAAAGATTTTTACAAAAATTGAACAACAAAGATACGAATTTGCGGGGAGAAGTTTGGAATCGACACTTTTTAAAAAGAAATTTGCGGGATTTTTACAGGAACTTTTTTGTTGTTTTGGTTATGTTTTAAAATCTCTGTGTAAAACCTTAAAAATAATGCAAAAAATACTACCTATTTTCTATATCCTCTCGAGTTTACTGATCTTTAAAAATGACCTTCGTGCGCAGCAGATCATTGGAAAGCTAACCGTCGAGCGGCATGAAGTGTATGATTCACTTGTAGGCGACTGGTTTTTCGGTGCACCATTTATGAATAGCATCCACGGTCTGACGAAGGAACATATTATCACTGATGAGCTTCTGTTTGAGGAAGGAGATGAACTCGATACGCTCCTCATGCAGGAAACCGAGCGGAACCTGCGCGCAACTGGGCTTTTTACGGATGCATATTTCGTGGTGCTGGATACATTCGAGGATGGTTCGCTACATATGCATCTTGTCACGCAGGACAGGTGGAGCACCAGCCCGACGCCAATAGCAAGCTATAAAGCAGGTGTGAGGCAATATGGCGGGAGATTTACCGAGTCCAACCTCTTTGGGTATGGCACGAATATCCGTATGGAGGTTGTCAATACCAACCGTAATAATACGGGCTGGCAGGGTGATCTTGCAATTACGCAGCGACGCCTGCTCCGCACAGAAATGAATGTAAGAGGGCGGCTTTTCGGCAACCGCTTTAAAACAGTAGAGGAACTGGATATTACCAAGCCTTATCGCACGATCGCGATGCCATGGGCATGGAATCTCAGCGGTTCGAATTCATTTGGTAGCGATTTTATTTTCAGGGAGGGCGCGGCTGAACAACTTCGTTTTAAAGAGCAATTCGCCCAGGGATGGCTTTCGCATAAGTGGCTGCGGAGTGACCAGGTAATGCTCTCAGGGTATATCAGTGCGCGCAAAGCAGAACGCGATCAGCGCCTTGCGTTTGATAATTCAGCACGGTTCCTTGTCGGATTCTCATCGCTCCGGCAGCGGTTCGCCAAAGATAAGTTGCTCAATGGCTACCAAACGGAAGATATTGTGACCGGCGGTTGGGGAACCGTAGTACTGGGAAAAGTATTGCCGATCGGTGATGAGGGAGAAAATTTATATTATGTAGGAGGCCGCGCCGAGCAGTCTGTATTGCTTGATAATCACCGAGTGTATCTTTTTGGTCAGGTAGCAGCAGGGAGTGGTTTTGGGCAAAATCGTGCGCAGTACACATATCAGGAATCTCGTGGTAAAGGCTTCTTCAGGTTTTCCCAGAACTCCGTGATCTCAGCGCAGTTCCGCCAGCAGACTGCATGGAACTGGAGCGCTTTCCGGCAGCTGGTACTGGATAATCAGTCCGGCCTCCGTGGTTATGCGCCAAATCAGCTCGCCGGTGAGAACAGGTTCCTCGGCAATGTGGAATGGCGGTACTTTATGCATCTGCCGGTATGGTTTTTCAGGTTTTCAGGCGCGCTTTTTTATGATGCAGGTACCGTCTGGAATCAGCAAACTCCGATAACTAAGACACGGTGGCATCATTCTATTGGGCCGGGATTCCGTTTTCATACAACAACCGGTGGATCACTTCTGCTAGCAGCTGACTTGCCGTATAATTTTGATACAAAACGCTTTGTGCCGGTTCTGTCCAGCTCCTACGCATTCTCTATCCATGACCAGCACATGTACGACTTCCCGCGTATTTTTGGTGAAGAATATGACTTAGAATAATATAAGTTAGTTAACCTTAGGATTAACGAGTTAAGTACTACTTTTAAGCAGTTTTAAAAACTTTTTTACCTTTTTCCTTTTAAAAATGGAAGATTTAAAACATAAGATCGCGCATATTATTGATCATACGCTTTTAAAACCAGACGCTACGCAACAGCAGATCGAAGTGCTGTGCCAGGAAGCGCTGGAAAATGAATTTGCTTCAGTGTGTGTGCTGCCGTACTACGTACCGCTGTGCTCGCAGATTTTACAAAATTCGCTGGTGAAAGTCTGTACAGTTATTGGCTTCCCGCTCGGCGCGACGCTGACAGAAGCAAAGATCGCTGAAGCGCACTCTGTTTTGAAAAACGGCGCGCAGGAACTGGATATGGTGCTGAATATTGGCGCTTTAAAAAATGGCAGTTTCCTTTATGTGCAGAATGAAATTGATGCTCTCGCGAAAAAGGCTCATGAGAATGGAGCAATTTTAAAAGTTATCATCGAGACCTGTTTGCTCTCGGAAGAAGAAAAGCTGAAAGCGTGTGAGCTGGTGACGAATGCGGGCGCTGATTTTATTAAAACGTCAACAGGATTTTCGACCGGTGGGGCAACAATTGAGGATGTCGTTCTTTTAAAAAATCACGTTGGGCAAAACGTAAGAGTGAAAGCGTCTGGCGGCATTCGTGACCTTAAAGCTGCGGCTGCAATGATTGAAGCAGGCGCTGAGAGATTAGGCACGAGCAGTGGCGTCAAGATCGTTCGCGAGCATCTTTCCGGTGAAGTAGAAAGCGTGATTTCGAAGGAGCAGTACTGATACAGATGAATTCTAAGTTTCTTAAAAACCTAAGAATTTATTACCTTTAAAAAGTTACCTTCGTATTACGCCGTAAATACTTCCTG
>DASPKH010000388.1:0-3739 GCA_035628175.1 Patescibacteria group bacterium | reverse complement strand
TCCCGAAAATCAGGAGGAGTTGTATATTTTTTAAAAACTTTTTCATAGTATTTCTATACATTTTCTTGTAAAATTCTTTTTAAAACTCACTTTTTAAAACCACATTTTAATACGTGAGCCCCATGCGGAAACGCCATACATTCATGCGGCGGAGCGACGGTACGTTTTCAAAACCGACCACTGTGCTTGCATCACCAAAGCCCATAGAGCGCCAGCCAAGGTCGAACGATGCATCAAGCCATGAATTAACCGGCACGTCTATTCCAGCGCCAAGGCCGAATGTAAGCGGCAGGCTAAAGTCATAGTTACCAAGGTCGCCATTTACTTTTAAATCATTGATGAGCTGGTTACAATCATTGCAATCTTCGGGTGCAAAATTCAGGCGCATGAGGTCTACCGACGCTTTATCAATCGTCGCCCCAAATTGTCCATAGGCGAACGGTTTTAAACAAACGCCGAGAAAGTCTGTAACGGATTGCGCCATCTGGTAGCGCGTGTGCAGCAGCAAGGTGGAGCGATTTGCCTCGGTGACGGTATTGCCATTGAGAGATTCAAAAGAATTGTATGCATAAAGGCCGCTTGTGTAGGCAAGACCAACTCCCCACTCATTGAATCCGCCAAAACGGATACCTGTTGCAATTTCACCCTGAAGTGCCTCGCGGCCAACTTCTGTAAAGCCAATGCGCCTGTCATTGTACGCACTATAGATACCACGGGCCTCCACGAAATACCAGGAGTAATTGCGGTCAGGACAGCGGATGCTCGGCGGCGCAAAGCTCGCATTAAAGCTCAGGGGCTCACAGCCGCAGTCTTCCGTCACATAGTTACGCACAGGTACGGAACGCAAAACAGGGATTTTTTCGGTGTTATTATACGTCTCGAAGATATTTACGTTGCCGAATTCATTCTGGGGCGTATTAAAAAGCGTGCCCACAAGTTCGATGTCCGCAAGCGGGATCCTTTCATAGTATTCACCCTTGTCCTCAAGCCCTGCGTTTAAAAAAACAACCGTCGTGTCTATCTGCTGCGGATTCTGCGCGTTGCGCGCGATCTGCACTTCTACTACTGTTCCGCGCAGAGTGCGACCATCACGAAGCCCGATATTATCAGGTTTCTGCTCGTAGCGCTGCTGGCGTTCAGGCCTGATACGAACAGCATCGTCATATCGCCTTACACTTGAGCACCCACCCAGCGCCCCGGCAAAAATGATAATGCTGCAAAAAAGTAATAGCAGTTTTTTCATGTGCTTTGTATACAATTGTTGGATAATTTTTCTCGTGATGAAAGCTCTTAAAAGTCTTTTACGCTTAAAAATAGCTGTTCAAGACATTTGTAAAAGCTTTTTTAATTTTTCTAGATGCCAAAGTTAAAAGTAATGCTGGCAGTCAGTGAGCTCAGCGCGGGACGGTCGTCCGAACGCAGTAGGTTTGGCGCCATATAACGCACATTCGCGTCTATAAACCAATCGCAGTTAGTACTGTAAGGGAAGACAATTCCTACTCCACCTCCCGCGCCAAGTCCTGTCCGACTGGCTTCATCAGTGCCTTTAATACCGCTGAAGCTCAGCATCCCCTGCAGATACACAGGAAACTCAGTGGCAGGAGAAAAAAAGTAGCGGAATTCAGGAGAAAGCACAAGCGCATCCTGAAAATAAACCGGCGTGACGGCAGGATCCACCTGTGAATAGGCAATGTAGTCAAGGCGCATGCCAGTCCAGAGATTGCAGTATTTCCGCGAGCCGATAAAGACTGTTCCGCCGAAGGAAGCCTTATTATAGTCGGCAAAATCACTCAAGGGAAGTGAATACACCGGTCCGGCGCCCACTAGGAGCTGCGCATTGGCTTTCGCTGTGCACAGGAGAAGGCTTACTGAAAATACAAGAATGAGATTGAAAAAAGTCTTCAAGATACATCCCTTTGTTTAGTGATTAAAGTAAGTGGAGTTTTTCAAAATCAGGTGCAAGAGTATTGGGAAAAGCAAATATAGCATTCTAATGTGGCTAGTACAAAACCGGAAAAATGTAAAATCTTACTTCTAAGAAGAAGTTAAGGTGGTATCTGCGGTGAATTTTCTACAATTATAGAAAAAACTGCTTTTAAAGCCAAACATAGTGGAAAGCAGCTTTACAAAGGAAAAGGCAACGGTAATAGACCATTGCCCTTTGGAAAGTTACAAAAACAGCTTTTATAGTTATGAGAATGACGACCGTGATGTAGGGGCAACTTGCTGCGCGCGCTTACGATTGCGCAAAATAACATACAGCACGTAGATAATTGCGCCGATCACCAGCATTGTAAAGAAGAATTTACCCCAAGAAAAAGTGGGTGGATAGACCTCTGTTGTTCCGTCAGGACGCTTATATTCGTGTGGTCGCGAGTAGTAAAACGCCGGGTGGAAGGGCATAGACCACATCCATGGGATGCTTCCCAGCATATAGCCCGTCATGAAGCGATCGCCCATTCCGCCATACTGGTGCACCACGTAGTTCTGTGGTGTACCTTGTGCATTCTGGCGCGTTACGGTCTGAGTACGTCGCGGCGTGCCATAACGCTGTGTGTAGCTCGTTGGAGACTGCATACGTGTGCCGCCAAAGCTTGAACGCGGTTGAACTGTCGTGCGCGGCGCAGGACTAGTCCGCGGCGCCGTACTTGGAGTACGGCTCGGTGTTCTCGGAGCTGTACGACTGCGCCCGAAACTTCCACCACCGCGGCGACCGCCGAAGCTGCCGCCACCACGACGCTGCGCTTCAGCCTCTAGTGGTTCAAGGACTAATGTGCCAATCACCACAAACAGCATAAAAAATATGCTCCAGCCACGAAACTTCATAGTAAGGATTTTTTTTAAAGGATTGTCCATCAAAATATATTCTCCGTTTCAAGTGAATCATCTTCATTTCTGTACGTAATTTCCGCTTTAAATTCATCGTGTTCAGGAATCTGCGGTTTAGAAAAGAGCGAACGAATCCCACCTTTATTTTGGTTTCCACCGGACTTGATATGGATGAGCACACTCACAACGCCTTCCAATTGCTCCTCGTTTAAAAACACTACAGCTGTGTCTATCCCACCTTCGCTTTCAATACTGAAAAGCTGAAGACCAGCGGCTTCTTCTTCCGTAAATGAAGGCTCAGTGGTTTTTAGATTCTCCAGATAATCTGTGAAAATTTGTTTTGTATAAAGAACATTATCCGAACCTAAATACTGGATAATTGCATCGAAAGTGCCCTCTTCATCAAGATTTAAAAATATTTCTTTAATGCCACTGATCTGCTGTCCATTAAAATATACAGCTGTTGACTCAAGTAGGCCATTGCTCTCGATAGAAAATGTTGCCATTGTTTTTAAAATTTGCCTGAAATTCTACATTATAAGATCTGTTAAAAAAATCATTCTAATATACTACGCAGAAAACAAAAAAGGGATTCCTTTTTTTAGGGACCCCTTTAAAATTTTTTAAAACTGCGATCTGATTTTATAATATTACTTAGCCACTACAAATGAGCGAACAAGCTTTTTACCCTCAATATGAAGTGTGTAGAAATACATACCATTTGAAAGGGAAGAAGCATTAAATGGCACAGAAGTCAATCCTGGCTGCGCTGTTCCTTCAAAAGGAATTGCGATCGTCTGCCCGAGAGCATTTGCCACTGTAAGGCGTACAACCTGAACTGATGGCACCTCAAAGGTAAACTCGGCATTTGAAGTTGTTGGGTTTGGATATACATTGTTCAGGCTGAAAC
>DASPKH010000387.1:0-13487 GCA_035628175.1 Patescibacteria group bacterium | reverse complement strand
TGGGAAGGGTTTCCGAGCGGCGGGACGGAATATGTGACGTACTTGTTTTTTTATGATGAAATTAATTCCGAACGCGACAAATCGCTGCTCAATCTCTACGAAATCTATTTTAAAACGCTGCACGATTACAAAAAACCGGGCGATGATTTTGACATCGGGCGTCCGGCGTTTGGTGTAATTCCGTCCATTCTCCACGCGGGTTTGAGCAACATGCGCAGGACGGCGAGCGATAATGTGATTTCGCTTGGCGATGCTGCGGCGCTGTCTTCCCCGCTTACGTACTGCGGTTTCGGGAGTTTTGTGCGGAATCTGGAGCGGACGACGACGCTTTTAAAAACGGCGCTGGATGGCAACTTTTTAAAAGAAAAGTTTTTAAAAAAGATAAACGCATACGAGCCGCACGTGTCGCTCATGGCGAATTTCGCGGCGTTTCTCGTGGGCAAAAAAACGTACAAGCCAAGCGCGGTGAACTCCGCGATGAACATGTTCATGGACGTGCTGGCGAAGGTGCCGCGGCATATCGGCGAGGAGATTTTTCGCGATACGGTCACGTGGCGGTCGTACCAGGACGTGATGCAGGCGGTGCCGAAGCTGCACCCGACGTCGTACAATATCCTGTTTGAGCAGCACGGCGCGCGCGGGCTATTCTGGTGGGCGGTGAATTTCGCGGGCTTCTCGTGGCATGAAGCCAAAGCGCGGCTTTTTAAAAGAGGGAATGCGGCGGAGGGCGAGAGCTTTGGGGCGAAGGTAAGGCGGTTTGAGTTGGGGCGGTGATGTGGTTTTGGTTTTTAAAGGGGGTTTGGGTAATTTGTAGGGAAACTTCCCAAGTACTTTTTAAAAAGTGGCGTTATGAAAAATCTTCAACGGATTCTTTTTTGTGCAGTTTTGCTTTTGAGCTTTACTTCTTTTAAAGGTTCTGCTCAGACGCCTGAATGGGAGTGGGCAAAGTCAGCTGGCGGATTATATTCAGATGAGGGAAATTCAATTGCAGTTGACTCTTTTGGCAATACGTATACACTTGGCTCTTACTGTTCTGAGACAATAACATTCGATAGTATTACCCTAACAAACTCAACCTATGGCGGAAATGGCCATAATGACATATTTCTTGTAAAGCACAATCCCCAAGGAAAATTAGTGTGGGCAAAAACAGCAGGTGGAATTGGTTCAGAGAGGAGGCAAGATATAGGGCGGGAAGTAAAAATTGACAAGCAAGGCTATATTTATATAATTGGTGATTGTAGCGGCCCGATAGCATTTGATTCCACCATTGTCTATGGTGAGGGTGATAATGTAATCATAGTAAAATATACACCTGATGGTGAAATGCTCTGGGGGAAGTCATTTGGTGGGTATAATACAGAGATGGGAATGAGCATTTCTCTGGATAATGAAAGCAATATTTACTTTACAGGTGTCCACACGAGTTTAAAATTCCCAATAGGAAAAGATACTTTAAAAGCTGATGGCTTTGCCCAGATGATGGTTATAAAGCTTGATTCTACAGGCGAAGTCATCTGGTCGAAATCATTTGGCGGGAGTCGTCACGATATAGGATTTAGTATCGCAGCAGACTCGCATGGGAATGTCTATATAGGTGGTGGATTTGACAGTGATTCAATTTCCTTTGGAGAAACGACTCTTTACCACCCTCCTCTTACAAGACACAGAGTGTTTTTTGTAAAATTTGATACGAACGGCAATATATTATGGGCACGTGGTGGTGGTCAGCTGAGTGTGGATGGCTGGGTTCATGTAGCTACCGATGATAATGGCAATCTAATAGCTCATGGGGATTTCATAGGCACGAGCACCACTTTTGAAAATATTACGCTGCCTAATACCCGCCAGGACTCCTCAGATATATTTCTTGTTAAATATGATACAGACGGCAACCTACTATGGGCTCAGTCTGCGGGCGGCACTCAAAAGGATGTAGCCGGTAATTTGACTATTGATGTCTTTGGTAATATCTTGATTGCGGGCTTATTCTCCAGTCCTGCGATAACTTTTGGCACCACAGTTTTACAAAATGTCGGGGGTCAGGATATGTTTATCGCTAAATTTGACCCGACTGGAAACGTTCTTTGGGCTACATCAAACGGCAGTATTGGAAATGAAAAAATTAATAGTATTGCAGAAAGTACTACAGGTGATTTGTACGTCACAGGAATCTTTCAGAGCGGGACTTTAACATTAGCAACAACTACGTTAAAAAGCAATGGCAGAGAGGATATTTTTATTGCAAAATTACATCCTGCAACAACATCAATCACAGAGAAAATAAAAAACACACAAATTTCCATCTTCCCCAATCCTACAGCCAGCCAATTCCACATTACAGTTCCCGAACCCGGCAACTGGACTATTACCATCTACACACTCGACGGACAGTCCGTTTTTAAAAAGGAGCTCATCGAATCAAACTCAATGATTGACCTTTCCGGCAAGGCAAAAGGTGCGTATGTGTACCGGCTTTTGAAAGACGGTGAGGTTTTTAAAACCGGGAAGCTGGTGCTGGAGTAGGTGTTAGCTTTTATTCTCGTGGCATAAAGCCGAAGCGCCGCTTTTTAAAAAGTATATTTTAAAAATGGGAAAGCGGCGGAGGGCGAGAGCTTTGTGGCGAAGGTGCGGAGGTTTGAGTTGTGGCGGTGAGGTGGGTTTTGGTTTTTAAAAATATGTCAGGTGATTTCCTCACTGTGGAAATAATCTGACATATTTTTTTTAAACAGTTCTTTAAAACGGCACAAAGGTTTTGATTTTAGAATTGGCAATAACCGCACAATTTATTGAGGATTAAGGACTTAAGCAATACTGAGATTATTAAAAGAATCTATGGTATAATTAATGTAAGGATATAGAAAACCATTATTGAAGCAGTATTTTTTAGAGGAGCAAATATGAAAACTTTCCTACAGTATTTTGCTTATGCAGTTCTTTTTATTGGTACCACTCTATCAATGAAAGCTCAATCGCAAGAATGGCTTTGGGCTAAGTCTGCTGGGGGCATTAATCGAGGGCAATGCATAACAACAGATAAAAAGGGCAATGTGTATGTAGCAGGTCGTTTTGAAAGTCCATCCATAGCTTTTGATACAATAGTATTGAAGACTGCACCCAAAAATGAATATTATGATATGTTTGTTGTTAAATATAATTCTCAGGGAGCAGTTGTTTGGGCACGATCAATTGGAGGCATTTACCAGGAAGATGCAACCGGTATTGCAACTGATGATATAGGGAATGTTTATGTGACAGGATATACAAACAGTTTAACTATTATTTCCGGAGATTTACAGTTAGATAATACCGGAGAAATGTTTGATATGTTTATAGCAAAATATGATGGTGATGGTAATACTATTTGGGCAAAATCAATGGGAGGAAATTACGATGATTTTAGTACAGGAATTATCACCGGTAATAACGGAGATTTTTATTTGACCGGATATTTTCAGAGCTCCTCTATACAATTCGGGAATATAAATTTTGTAAACTCGAGTAATACGATAAACTATTATGGTGAGATGTTTCTTGTAAAATTCAATTCTGATGGTAATGTATTATGGGCAGATGCAATACAAGGAATAGGCAACGAACGAGGATACAGTCTTACAAAAGATAATCAAAACAACATTTATGTAACAGGTACTTTTAATAGTAAAACAATTGTTTTTGGCTCAGATACACTTGTTTGTAGCTACCACTCTATGTCACATGCTCAGGACGATGCTGCTGATATTTTTATTGCCAAATACAGTGCCGACGGTGATGTGCTCTGGGCACGATCTGCACAGGGAAGCGATCATGATAGAAGTTATTCCATTACTGCTGATAGTTTAGGAAATATCTATATATCCGGTTGCTCCTGGAGTTACGATCTTACTTTTGGGGAGTTTGATTTTAGTGATAGTACGGATGGTTATACAGATCTTTTTATTGTCAAATATGATCAAAGTGGAAATACAATTTGGGCCCAAAAATTTGCTTCGTCCGATGTCAATAGTATTATTAGTTGCGATAGTAAAGGAGATGTATATTTGACGAGTTCTTATTCAAAAGAAATTAAGCTTGGAACAACTACTTTAACAAACTTTGGTGGCACCTTAGATATATTTCTTGCAAAATTCAACTCAGATGGCATAGTACAATGGGCAGAATCTCCAAGTGTAACTTTTGGCAATAATAAGGTTAGTAATTCTTGTTATGGTTATGGTCTAAGCATAAATAATAATGATGAAGTATCTATCACGGGTGTATTTACAACCCCTAATATTGCTTTTGGTCAAACTACATTAGTAAATCAAGAAAAAGGAAAAGAGAAAATCTTTATAGCAAAACTTAGTGGGTTAGGTACATCAATTAACGAAGAAGCCTTTAAAAAGACTAAGACAACTATTTTCCCCAAACCCACCACCAGCCAATTCCACATCACAAACCTCGCGCCCGGCAACTGGACTATCACCATCTACACACTCAACGGACAGTCCGTTTTTAAAAAGGAGCTGACCGAAGCAAATGCAATGATTGACCTTTCCGGCAAGGCAAAAGGCGCGTATGTGTACCGACTTTTAAAAGACGGCGAGGTTTTTAAAACGGGGAAGCTGGTGCTGGAGTAGATTTAAAAAATGGTTTCTAAAAGGGGCGTGAGCTTTTACAAAAGCTTTCGCCCTTTTGTTTTAGGTAAAGTTCTTTAAAAAGTATGAATTTTCCGTTTAAAAGTGCTGTCAGGCAGCTTTTTAAAAGAAAAAATGAGCTTTTGCAAACTCTCCTGTTGAAAAATTGAGATTTTTACGTATTTTTAAGGTAACGTTGTAAAAACGCCTTTTAAAAACACTGAATTACACTCAAAAACAGAACCTTGGTACGGCTTCCACCGCAGCGATTATATTATTCCATCAGCGAAGTAGCAGACCTACTTGGCGAGGAGCAGTACATGCTACGTTATTGGGAGAAGGAATTTCCGCAGTTAAGGCCGCAGAAAAACCGTGCAGGTAACCGTGCCTATGCTCCGCGCGATATTGCTATTGTGCAGGCAATCCATAAACTGTTACGCGAGGAGCGTTATACGATTTCAGGTGCTAAAGAGCTTCTAAAATATTTTGACCCGGAGACAGGGAAATTTACGGAAGAAGCATATCTGAACCCTGCAAAGAAGGAAAATTTACAGGACGCTGCTGCAAATAGTTTTAAAAATGGTGAAGCGGAAAATCATAAAGCAGCGCCTACCAATGGAATTGCCAATAGTGAAAATGGTGAAAAGATGGTAACATTGCCTTTGCGCGATGTAAAAGAATTATATTTACTTTTAAAAGAAGTGATGAATCTCTTGCGTGATGCATGAGAGTGTGGTATATTACATTTTGAAAAGAGATTACGGGAACACTTTTTAAAAAGAATTCAGGGATAAAATTATACATTTTAAAGGTGGAGTTTATGGTGAAATTTCGACAGATGAGTGCATTCCTGCTCGTTTGCTGTATGAGTGCGGGGTTTCTGCAGGCGCAGACACGCAGCTACACGATGCGGACTTTAGGCCAGCATGCTGATGAGGTACTCGGCGTGTTTGTAAATGAAAATGATACCCGTTTCGCTACGTGCAGCCTTGATGAAACAATCAAGATCTGGAGTTTGCCGGAGGGGCGTGAGATCCGTACGCTGCGTGGCCATGTAGGGCAGGTAAATAATATTTCCTTTTCAGGAGATGACCGTATGCTTGCCAGCGCAAGTGCGGATCGTACTGTTCGGGTATGGGATGTTGCCTCAGGCACTCAAAAATACGTCTTGCGTGGCCACACAGCTGATGTAATCGGCGTGTATTTCAGCCAGGACGATAGCAGCCGTTTTATTGCTAGCACGAGCTTTGACAGAACAGTGAAACTCTGGGACACAGAGCTTCAGACCGAGGTGAAAACGCTGCGGGGACACGCCCTTCCGACAAACAATGTTGCCTACAGCTATGATGGTAAATATCTGGCATCTTGTAGCGATGACCGCACGATCAGGATCTGGAGCACGGATATAGACAAAAAGGATGCTCTGATGACGCTTACGGGCCATAATGCAAATGTGTTGACGGTACTCTACAGCTTTGATTCGAAAACCCTGGTATCCGCTGACCAGGATGGGGTAATAAAGGTATGGGCAATGCCTGGCGGTCAGCTTGTCCGCACTATTAATGCCCACAGCGAACTTATTCAGGATGTTTCATTTGCTGAAGATAATACTACCCTTGTGACAGCCAGCCTTGATAAACGCGTGAAACTATGGAATATCCGCACCGGCGCTGTCATCTCCGACTTTGATGCAGGGGTGGAAGTATGGTCAGTAGACCTTGTAGGCGATGCCAGCCAGATTATTCTTGGTTGCGCAGATGGTTCAGTTCGTATGTTGGTAGAAAAGCCGACGAGTGGCGGCACAAGAGGAGGTAGATAATTATGAAATTTTCTTTTAAAAACATCGCTGCAGGTCTTGCTTTAGGACTTCTTTCCGCAGCTACAGCATCAGCCCAATTTACTGCCCCGGTTGTCACTGTTACAGGAAGCGTTTTAAATCAGTTAAACCGCGAACCGGCTGGTGTGACAGTACTTTTCCTTGATGAAAATGGCCAGCGTGCCGGTAGCTCTCGCAGCAATACGTCTGATGGATATTATCTTGTAACAGGTCTGAAAGCCGGAAAAACATACCGTGTTCGGCTGGAGGGCAATGAATTCTTTCAGATGGAGCAAACAATTACGCTGCCGAATACTTCGCGATATGCAGAAGTATCCCGTGACTTTGTTGTAAGCCCAATGGCAACGGGTACCCGTATTCCATTGGAAATAGCACCGTTTGAAGCAAAGAAAGGGACACTTCGCCCGGGAGCTGATGAAATACTTGAAGACCTGCGGGAAATGCTTGTGATGAATCCGAATGTACGTGTGGATATCTATACCTATCCTGATGAAATGAAAAGCCGTGATGAGAATACCCGTATCTCACGGGAGCGCGCTAATGCTCTTCGCGACTATCTGGTTTCAAAAGGTGTTGCGGCATCACGTCTGAACCTTGTCCCTTCAGCGGAACTCGATCCATTGAATCCTCCACCGCTTCGCAAAACCGCAAAAGGCAAACGCTATATAGGCACTACGTATGTTGTGGTAACAAGCGTTTAGATTTTAAAAAGGATTTTTATCGGTTCAACGTTATAACAAGGGAAGGCAATCAGCTTTCCCTTGCTTTTTAAATGAAAAACTTTCCTTTTCCACCGTGAATAGCCGCCGCGACTTTTTAAAAATAGCATTGCTTGGTACCGGAACTACCTTTCTGGGAGCAGCTCTCGGATGCAATGAGGGCCGAGAGGCCACGCCTTTGCAAAAAATGAATGGTACTACAAATGTTCCTCCTGGTAATTTGCCAAAACTTCAAACCTCCGGCCAGCGTTCAAAACAGGCTCATATGTATCTCAGGCAGGGAGGGAGGCCATCAGCAAAAGCAGGTGAAACAAAAAAGTGTGACGTGGTAGTGCTGGGTAGTGGGCCGTCTGGACTTAGTTCAGCGCGGCTCCTGCAAAAGCAGGGGTACGATGTACTTATCGTTGAAAATGAAGCGCGTCCAGGTGGAGCTGCCGTCAGCGGTGAATGGCGGAATGTACGCTATCCCCTTGGCTCGGTTTACTACGTGACAGAAACAGAAATGATGCGAGAATTCTCTGCAGATGCGGGAGTTTTACCAGTGAAGGTCCCGGAAGATGCCATCTACCTTGAGGGGAAGTTTTTTTCCGATATCTGGAGCGACCGCACTATCCAGACATTTCCTCTTTCGGCGCTCGAAAAAAGTGAAATGAAGCGTTTCCGCGACGAACTTTTAAAAATGGATGTTCCCGAATATCCACTCAAAGCTAAACTTACATCGAGGGAGGCAGAGCTGGATCTTATGACAACAGAGCAATTTTTGCAGAAATATCGCTCACCATTTTTGCAAAAGCTCATGGACCTGTATTCCCTTTCAGCAATGGGTGCCCACGCCAAAGAGACTAATGCATATTGCTTTTTAAATTTTTATGCCTCAGAGTTTGGCGACGGTTTCGGAATTCCACGCTATACCTTTGCTGGGGGATTAAACCGCCTAACGCAGGGAATTGCCAATATTATTGGTTCTCAGTACTTCCTTTATGAGCATGTTGTTTTAAAAGTCGAGAATACAGCCTCCGGCGTACTGGTGGAATGTATTAACTCTAATGATGAGCTTGTAACGATAGAGGCCAAAACAGCTGTTGTAGCTTTTCCAAAATACATATCACAATACGTGGTTCCAGAAATGGGACAGGAGCAGCGCAACGCAGCGCAGTATATGCAATACGCACCATATGCTACAATCACGCTATGCTCTGACCGCGAACTCATGCCACCGGAAGCATTTGACGTATGGATGCTCAATGCCGATCCGCATTTCAGCGACATCATTAGCCCGCACCTTATGTATCCTAAGGCAATGCGTCCGGAAGGCGCATACGTCTACACCTTGTACTCGCCCTTGCCACGTGCGCAGCGTTCTCTGCTGCTAAGTGATGAAAGCTTTGCGAACTTCGCTCGCGAGGCTGCTGACAAAGCAACCCGTACGCTTGGCATCGAAGCGCAGTCCGCTATAAAGGAAATCCAGTGTTTCGCCTGGGGACATAGCATTGTGATCCCTACGCCGGGGTCGCATAATGGTCCGGCACAGATAGCTTCACAACCCATCCGCAATATCTACTTTGCCCATACCGATAATGACGCATCACCTGCCATTGAAAGCGCAATGGCCCATGGCGCGCATGCAGCAGAACAGATCATGAACAGATTTAAGGGAAAACGCGGCTTTTAAAAATCTAAAAGAACAGCTCCGATTTGTAAAAGTATCTACTCGATTACCAGCTTCTGTAATAGTGATCAGGTAACCGCTCCATTGGATTTCGCCATGTTTCTTGATGTTTATTATCATGCCAACGCCTATACCTGGACTTACGCCTAAATATCCGTAGTTATGTTAGTTGTCACAAATCCACTATTCCGGGTTGGAACAATTGTCGAAGGAAACTGATTGCGAATACAATCATTCCGGTTCATAAACTCGTATTTCTTCTGAAACAGTACCTGTCCTTCAGCAGAAACAGCCATAAAGAACAATGCCATTATACATATTTTTTAAAAGATTTTCATATGTTCAAATTGTTAAAGGGATTTCCATAAAACTACAAAACATTTTTAAGTAACGGCAAAAAGTTTTTTTAAGATTATTTCTACCACACTTTTACAAACGTTCAAACTTCTTTTAAAAACATTCCATATTTTGAAAAAAGAATCTTTGTCAATACTGTAAAACCCATGAAAGCAATCTATTCCCGCTGGGACGAATCTGTGCAATCACTTGAGGAGCATCTGCAAAAGCTACTCGATATGTTTAGCTACGTACTCCTGAACGTAAACATGAATATGGACGACGCTCTCGATGTAATGCAGCAGCTCGACGAGCGCTATGGCGTTCTCGGCGATATGAGCATGGATGAATTCGTCGAGTTTTTAAAAGAACAGGGGATGGCGCGCGATGGGCAGAACGGCTCGCTCGGCGTAACGGGAAAGGCCATTCAGAAAATTAAAACCGACTCGCTACGGGAGATTTTTAAAAACCTGCGCAAAAGCGGGGCGGGCACACACGAAACGCCGTACAGTGGCTCAGGCATCGAGCGCCTGCCGGAAACGCGCGAGTATCATTTTGGCGATGTGGCGAGCAATATTGATGTGACGCAAATGATCACGAA
This sequence comes from Patescibacteria group bacterium, assembly GCA_035628175.1. GTDB lineage: Bacteria > Bacteroidota > Ignavibacteria > Kapaibacteriales > DASPKH01 > DASPKH01. The sequence goes on along the minus strand of DASPKH010000387.1, from coordinate 3,709 downwards.
CGCTCTCATGCGCAACGACATTTCGGCGTTTAACCTGCAGGAAGACGACATCCGCGTATACGAAACGGAGCATCTCGCCTCGTGCGCTACGGTGCTGATGATAGATATTTCGCACTCGATGATCCTCTATGGCGAAGACCGCATCACGCCCGCCAAGCAGGTTGCCCTCGCGCTTACTGAACTTATAACGACCAAATTCCCGAAGGACGGGCTGGAGGTGCTGGTTTTCGGCGATGAGGCGAAACGTGTGGAGCTTCAGGACATTCCGTATATTGCAGTCGGGCCATACCACACGAATACGCGGGACGGCCTCCGCATGGCGCGCCAGCTTTTAAAAAGAATGCGTGGCGCCAATAAGCAGATTTTTATGGTGACCGACGGCAAACCTTCTGCCATGTTTGATGATGCAGGCCGGCTGTACAAAAACTCCTTTGGCCTCGACCCGAAGATCGTCAATAAAACGCTCGACGAAGCCGTTGCCTGCCGCCGCGAAGGAATTATCATTTCGACATTTATGGTTGCGCAGGATCCATATCTCGTAGATTTTATCGAGGAACTGACAAAATCAAACGGGGGACGAGCATTTTATTCGGGTCTGAATAAGCTCGGCGAGATGCTGTTTGTGGATTATATCAGCAATCGGAGGAAGAAGATGCGGTAAAAGTTTTAGATTTAAAATACTAATTTTTTCCTTTAGAATTTACACACGACTTGAAGAATCCTGTCTATTCTTTTAATCGGTTTAGCAATATTTCACCATTAAGTATTTTCAATCTCAAATTTTTCTCTCTATTCTTTTCTTCTTCATTCCAACCATCATAAAGAAACAGTATATCCTTATAATAATTAGCAAGCGAAAAATTCATTGTATAAAAATCTTCGGAAACCCAATCCGCAAATATCATTCCGTTCTCTTCTTTAAAATTAATGCCATTTTCAAAAAATAACTCTTGTATATTTTCTTCCTCTTGTTCAATGTCAGAATAGCAACGAACAATTTTTTCAAGATATAGCTTGTTGTCTGTAATTCTCCAAATTGCTCTATACCCTCTCCAGCAGGCTGTACTTGGTGCTGTCGCACGGGTTTTTCCAAAAGGCCGCTTCGTTAATTCTAATTTCTCTAATAGATAAGTCTTTAAGTAGATCGTATCATTTTTCACTATGAGTAAGTCTGGTGCTTGCTCAGTACTAGAAGCGTTAAAGGTAGCGATTTAGTAAAAAGAGTACAATTAGTATATATTTCATCTTTGATTTTATTAGATAGTTTTTATGGTACTACCAATTAAAAAACTTAAGCTATCACATGGCTTACTAATTCTTTAAACTATACACCTAAAACCTGCGGCTAATTATTCATGTAGGGCAAAATGCACGCCGCAGTTGCTGCAAAAATTGTCTTTTTCGCGGCAAATATTCCTGCATACCGGGCACAGCTTTTCAACACTATTATTTTTTTTTTGAGATAATTCTACCGTCACAATGCCCGTTGGAATAGCAATAATGGAGTAACCGCATAGCATGATAAAAGATGTGATGAATTTCCCTAAGAATGTCTTTGGAACAATATCTCCAAAGCCCACGGTTGTAATTGTGACAATACCCCAGTAGATACTGGACGGAATACTGGCAAATCCCGGGTTTCCGCGCTCAACCACATACATAAGTGTGCTGAGCAGCACCACAAGCGTGAGCATAAATGAAATGAAGACGCCGATTTTATATGCACTGGCCTTTAATGCATTCACCAGGACCTGCCCCTCTCTTGAGAACCGCACCAACCGCAAAACCCTGAAAACCCGCAGCAGCCTGAGAATCCTGATGACGAGCAGATAATGATAGCCAGTAATAAAAAGGCTGATGTACGTTGGCAAAATCGATAACAGGTCTATTATGCCCCACGCTGAGAAAATATATCTCTTCCTATCGTCCGACGAATAAATCCGAAGCAGATACTCAAACGTAAATATTATCGTAAATACCCAGTCTAGGAAGTAATACGCGCCTGCAAAGCGGCCACCTATCTCTGGTACACTTTCCAGAATTACTGCGATAACGCTGCCAAGGATAAGGCCTAAAAGGGCTACATCGAAAAGATGTCCAGCACGTGTATTGGTTTCGAAGATGATAATACGGATTTTTTCGCGTAATGTCATTAGTGGCAACCTTTTAAAAGAATTTTCTTTTACAACATATGATGTTTAATTGATCCTGTTGAAAAGCTTCTTACAATACAGCCTTTTTAAAAACCTCAGTTTCCTCTCCCAATGAGATTTTAATCTCATATCTTTTTAAAAACCAGTAACGGTAATTTTGGTGCAAAGGAAAATTCCGCAGAATTGCTTGAGAGGAAAATCCTTTCAAAGAGTGATCTGTCCTGATCGGTAAACATCACAAGCAGAGACGGTTTCGTTTTTTCGATTGTAGTTTCTAGGTTCGAAAGCAGCGTTTCTATCGGGCTGACATCCTCAAGCAAAACATTAACCTCCGGGAATGTACTCTGTACTTTCTCGAGAGTCTTAGTATCGAGCAGTTTATCCAGTGGCGATGTAAAATGCAAGAGCATTATGGTTGACTGTAAGGGTTCAGCAAATTCCTTAACCCGACAAAGCTCTTTTTCTACGTTCCGAAGATCAGATGCATACAGGATACTTGTGATTGGCACTGGCTTATAATTGCCAGGCACTACAATAACCGGCACATTCGAATTTGCGATTAGGTATGATGTAGTAGTACCTAATATTTTTCTTACCTTGCCTGCACCATGTGTGGCAATGCAGATATAGTCAAAACCACCAGTGGTGGCGTATTCCGCTATCGCAGAATCCGTGAGAAATGAGCATTTGAGAATCAAGCTGATATTGCGGGGCGTTATATCTGCACTTTTAAAAGTATCATGTACAAAATCAGTAAATCTATCGAGTAACTTCTGAGATTCTTCTTTCTCATACTCTGTAAAGGCTATATCGGTCATGTATGCCGGCTTGCTGATGAAATACAGGTGTAGAAATGTCAGATCACAATTGAGCTGAGAAGCCAACTGAATGGCAAAATGGATTCCTGATTTAGAGTTTTCTGAAAGATCTGTTGTTACTAATATTTTACGCATTGCTTCACCTTGTTATTCTTCACCTTGTTATTCTTCACCTTGTTTTTAAAAGCTTATAAAAGAGTCCAACTGCTATTCCAAAGATAAAGTTCGCAGATTTATGTGTAGTATGTAATGACGTAAGTCTACTTTTTAAAAAGATAGTTCAAAGGAATAACAACTCTTTTAAAAAAGAAGGAAGTTTCCAATACCTCAGCTTCCAATGTCAACAGAATCTTCTGATGATAACTTTTCCCCCCAGACATCTTTCATCACTCCATCCAGTTCTTGTAAAGCTTTTGCACAATCGCCGAAAAACGAGGAGCCATGCATGGTAGCAAGCATTTTGGGCTGAAGCGCAGCAAGCTCGTCGAGCATTCTTTTCGTTTTGTGTGTATAGGGCGAGTAGTCCATCAGTGGCCCGGTCTCAAATGATAAAAGCGCTGATCTGTGATTTTCCAGAATATCCTTGTCTGTAAGCGCTGCGACGTCGCCATTCTGATGAAAGAGATCCGAGCACAGTAGCGTTTTATCTGTTTCTTCAAACATCACCCCGGCATCCCAACCGTGCGGCAGGTGCGGTGTACGGATAAAGCGATAGTGCTTTTTGCCCGTCTGCAAAAT
>DASPKH010000386.1:0-14139 GCA_035628175.1 Patescibacteria group bacterium | reverse complement strand
TACCGGGCGAGTGGACGGCTGCGTGGCTGGTTCACTCTCGACTACGGGCGATGTGATCCGTGCAGGAATTCAAACAGTGGGAACTGCCGAGGGCATAAAAACAGTCAGCTCATATTTTCTCATGGTTTTGGCAGATCGCGTTTTGGCGTATGCCGATTGCGGGGTTTTGCCAGAGCCAACAGCTGAACAGCTTTCAGAAATTGCTTTTACGACCGCACAGAATTTTAAGAACGTGACCGAAGGTGAACCACGCGTCGCATTCCTATCCTTTTCCACAAAAGGCAGCGCCGCGCATCCAAGCGTTGTAAAAATGCAGCAGGCGTTTGAGATTTTTAAAAAGAATGCGCCCGATATTATTGCCGATGGCGAATTACAGTTTGACGCAGCATTTATGCCTCAGGTAAGCGCACGGAAAGCACCGGGTTCACCGCTTAAAGGCGAGGCAAACGTGTTTATTTTTCCTGATCTCAATGCCGGGAATATCGCTTACAAAATTACTGAACGCCTTGCAGGTGCACAGGCCATCGGCCCGATCGTGCAAGGGCTTCGCCGCCCGTACTGCGACCTCTCACGCGGCTGCTGCGCCAATGACATCGTGGACGTAACCGCAATATCGTGCCTCATGGCATAATTTGAGCTCTAAGCTTAAAAAAACTTCTTCTAAAAGCGTATACCCACTGCTCCTACTCTTTAAAACCTGTACCGCAGCATTCCCATTACGGCAAGCGACCTGTTCTTCACATCCGGATCCTTCTGGGAAGAACCTGGCTGAATGGGAAAACCTGCAAAACTCGTTGCTCCATAGCCTACTGAATCTACCGCCGAATTAAAACCTATTGTGTAGCGTGCCTCAATCCCAAGCGAAGCGCTTTTTAAAAAGTCAATTGCAACACCGCCTCCAAACGTAAATCCCATATCGAAATCCTTTAAAGCAAAATGCACTGGCGGCAGGAAATCACGCAGATTGATCGGGAATGGAAGCGGAATTGGGATTGGCAGTTGGAGCGGTTGATCCAGAAGCGGTGATTCATATTGCACATTTTGGCTCTGGTTCGTGAGAAAGGCAAAGTTCGGTCCTGCATAAAGACTTGGTTTTAAAGCAAAATCGAAGTCTGGGGTGAAGGTAAATAACAGTGGCACCTCGATGTATTCGCCCGTAAAATCACCCGAAAACTTTACGCTATCACTACCCGGTGGCATCAAACCAAGAAGAAGTGGGAGTAATTGCCGGAACTCAGGTGTTAGTTGACCGGACATAGCCGATGTAAGGGAAAAATTATCCTTATACATCGCACCTTTCTTCGCATAAACCCCCTCGAGCTGCACGCCAAACATCGGCAGGAACTCATATGAAAGGGAAATTCCGCCCGTAAATCCCAGCTTCCCTTCCGGCGTCACGTTCTTATTCACAAACGGAAGCGTAAAAGTGGCATCAGCGCCCTCTACACGCGAAAAACTTTGTCCAGCCTTAAAACCTATGGAAAAATTCTGCGCAGGAAGCTCATTTTTTAAAAGGCAAAGAGCAACTGCGGTCAATAAAAGAATATGCTTCATGATACAGGTGATTATTTTTTAGAAGAATTCCATAACTGCAAAAGTAAAACAGAAACGCAGAATTCGATACATTAAAAACAAAAAAGCCCCTTTAAAAAAAAGGAGCTTTTAAAAACTTTTAAAAACTTTTTAACCGTCACTAATTCGTCCTAGCACGCGTTTCCGCAAGCATTACGTCGAAATCATTCTCGCTCAGGTAATAATGCTCATTACAATACTGGCAGATCAGTTCATTCTGACCCTGCTTCTGCATATCCTCGATCTCACTGATGCCAAGTGTCATAAGCATTTCTTTAAAACGATCAAGCGAGCAACGGCAGTAAAAGTCAATCGGTGTAGAGCTGGTAACATCGAATTCCATTGGCAGCGCCTGGCGAAGAATTTCCTCGGGGTTATAACCCGTTCCGAGAAGCTCTGCAAGCGATGGCAGTTCTCGGATTGAGTCCATAATCTTTTTCACCTCAGCCTCCGTAGCACCTGGCATAGCCTGCACAAGCAAACCCGCTGAATGCGCAATTTTGCCTGAATCGTCCACGTCCACATCCAGCACAACGGCCGACGGGATCTGCTCAGACTGACGCAAGTAATATGCGAGGTCTGTAGAAATGTCTCCTTTAATAAGCTGCACAATGCCCGTCGTTGGCTCCGGTTGATTGTACTGCACTTTCGAAACTTTTAAAAGACCAATGCCAAGCGCATCACCGATCGTCGCTACAGGCCTCTCACCTGCATCCTTGGCATAGCGCACAAAACCACGAACCTCGCCCACCTGGAGCGATTCGGCAAAAAGCAATTTGATAACACCCGTACTATCTGTCTCGATCGTAATACGCTCCTCACCCTTTAAAAATGACGACATCAGCGATGCGCCGCTCATAAGACGCGCCAGGAGCGTTGCAGCAAGCGGGTCGAGCGCATGACGCTGCTGTGCTATCCGCGCAATCTCGGTATTTTTGATTGCTGCCGCGCGAAACTTTCCATCTTTGGTAATAACGCGCAGAACACGGTCACGTTTTAAAAATTTTTTCTTTAATTCTGCTGCTGCATCTGACATAATATTTCTATGATATTTAAACTATTCTTTTAAAATTACGGAATTGTAAAGTTTTATGAAGACGATTTTTTAAAGGACATAGTTTATCCTTTCAACGCCTCACTGTGCAACTCCGCAAGGAGATGAAATGCCTGCATCGGCGTCAGGTTATTAATGTCAATTGCAGCAAGCTTTTTGCGTAATTTGTCGTCTTTAATTTCAAAGATTGAGAATTGATCAGGCACTTCCTTTTTAAAAGAATCCTGCTTTTTCAGAGTTTCTTCTTTTTTAGCAGTTTTAAAAATGTCTCCTGCCGGAATTTCCCCTTTTTCGCTCTCCAGCGTTTTTAAAATCTCACCCGCACGCGCAATCACCTCCTTTGGCAAACCCGCCATTTCTGCTACATGAATACCAAATGAATGGTCGGCTTGCCCTTTTGAAATTCTGTGCGTGAAAATAATTTTGCCGGAAATTTCCTCAACTTCCACACGGTAATTCTGGATTTTTTCAAACTGTGCGGCAAGCTCGTTCAGCTCGTGATAGTGTGTTGCAAAAAGTGTTTTGGCACCGATACGGTTATGAATATATTCAGTAATCGCCCACGCGATGGAAATCCCGTCAAACGTTGCTGTTCCGCGGCCAACTTCGTCGAGCAGAATCAAACTTTTGCGCGTCGCGTTATTGAGAATATTCGCCGCTTCCTGCATTTCCACGAGGAAGGTACTTTCGCCAGCGGTGATATTGTCCTGCGCGCCAACACGCGTGAAAATCCTGTCGACAATCCCAACCTGCGCGCTTTCCGCCGGAACGAATGAGCCGATTTGCGCGAGCAGCACGACGAGTGCAGTCTGGCGCAGATAGCTCGATTTCCCCGCCATATTCGGGCCCGTGATAATGTGGATTTGTTCGGAATCAGTTTTTAAAAGCGTGGAATTGGCAACGTACTTTTCACCGATGGGCAGCAGCCGCTCGACAACAGGATGGCGTCCGTTCGTGATTTTTAAAATTTCGCCTTCGTCTATTTGCGGCTCGGAATAATTATACTGCATCGCCGCTTCTGCAAAACTCTGCAAACAGTCTAATGCCGCAATACGCGTTGCATTTGACTGCACATCCTGCGCGAATTCAGCTATTTCCAGCTTAATATTATACAGCAACCGCTGCTCAAGCTCCGTGATTTTTTCCTCAGCGCCAAGGATTTTCGCCTCAATTTCTTTTAAAGCGGGCGTCGTGTAGCGTTCGGCGTTGGCGAGGGTTTGCTTGCGGTCGTAGTGCTCGGGCGCACGGTTTTTGTGCGTGTTCGTGATTTCGATGTAGTAGCCGAAAACGCTTGTGAAGCTCACTTTTAACGATGGAATTCCCGTTGCCTGGCGTTCGGATTCCTGGTACTGGATTATCCAGTTTTTGCCGGAATACATCGCCTCGCGGATGTCGTCCAGCTCCTGCGAAAAGCCGCTTTTAAAAATATTTCCTGTTCCGGGTTGCAACGACGGCTCGTCCACAATTGCGCCTGAAATCTGCTCGACAACATTTTTTAAAGGCAAAAGCGTTGCGGCAATTGCTTTCAGCGGCGCGGAATCTAATTCGTTTAAAAGCTCCTGAATACGCGGGATTTTCTCAAGCGATTTTTTTAAAGCAACGATGTCGCGCGGCGTTGCGCGTCCCGTGCAGACTTTTGAAATTAAGCGTTCCAAATCACCGATTTCAGCAAGCTCTGCGCGAATGACTTTATGGATTTGATAATTATCTTTTAAAGCACGAACGGATTCCAAACGGCGGCGAATCGCGTCAATCTTGCGCAAGGGCCGCGTCATCCACTTTTTAAAAAGCCGTCCCCCCATCGGCGTTTGCGTCTTGTCGAGAATGGCGATAAGCGAACCCTCGCGCTGAGATTCATTCATCGAAAAAATGATTTCGAGATTGCGGCGCGTGGCGTGGTCGAGCATCATGTATTCGCCCGGATTGAAGGCGCTTATCGAACGGAACTGCGGCAGGTTGCCTTTTTGCGTTTCCGAGATGTAATTGAGCACAGCGCCCGCCGCCGCGATTCCCGACGTGAAATGCTCGATGCCGAAACCTTTTAAATTCGCCGTTTTAAAATGTTTTAAAAGAGCTTCGCGCGCAAAATTTTCCTCAAAAATCCATTCCTCAATTTTCGTAATGGCGGGCTTTTCAGCGAATTTTTCGAGGTAGATGTCGAGCTCTTTTTGCTGGCGTTTGCTTATGAGGATTTCGGCAGGCGCGAGCGTTTCCAGCACCGACATGAGTTCGGCACCGTGCACTTCCGTTGTAAAAAACTCGCCCGTGGAGGCATCCGCGCACGCGATTCCCGCCAGCAGGTTTCCGCCCTTTTCCGTTTTTAAAAAGACGCCCGCGACGTAGGTATTTTTCTTGGTTTCCAGCAGCTTGTCGTAGAGCGCCACGCCCGGAGTCACGACCTCCACCACATCACGGCGAACGATGCCCCGCGCCTGTTTCGGGTCTTCGAGCTGCTCGCACACGGCCACCCGGTGCCCCGCGCGAACAAGCTTCGGCAGGTAATTGTCCAGCTGGTGATGCGGAAAACCGGCGAGCGGGGTGGAATTTTCGGAATTGCCATTGCGCTTGGTGAGCGTGATGCCGCAGCACTGCGACGCCACGACCGCGTCATCGCCAAAGGTCTCGTAAAAATCGCCAAGGCGGAAAAGCAGGATTGTATCGGGATATTTTTTTTTGACCTGGTTGTACTGCCGCATGAGCGGGGTTTCTTTGTCTTTTGTCATACGGCAAAAATACGAAGGAATCAGGTGGTTATTGGCGGGATTTTTAAAAGCCCGAGGTTTTTAAAAACTTTGGGCTTTGGGGTTATTCGATTGTGATAATGATTTGGGAATCGTCGGTGAGCCTTTCAAAAATGATTCTCTCTATATTCATGCTATAACTTCCGTCTTTTCCCCACATATCTTTATGTTCTCTATAGTACAAATTTTTTATTTTATTTTCTATTTCTATCTTCTTTAAAATACTTGAAAATTTACCCGCCGAATCAATTTCTAACACTAAACCCTTTAATGCAACCTGTATTCTACCTGAGATTATACATGATGCCTTATTATACTGGTCGTAGCATGCTGCATTACTTCCTGTGGTTTCAAAGTACATGCTATCAATTTGGGAAGATGTTGTATCAAAGCTAATATCAATTTTTTCAAAATCAGCCATTCCCCCATCTATTTTATTATCATCGATTAACACGAAATTCATTCCAGAAGAGCCAGTTGAACCGTACAACCTACCACTGTTATATTTCAAAACATGTTCTATTATTACCGGCTGCCAAAAAGAATAATTATTTTGCTTTCTTTCTATAGTGTCTTTTCCAATTACTTTAAATGTGTTCATTGGAATATTTACAAATTCGATTTTTATATTGTAATACTGTTTTTTAAAAGCACTCATCCCCTTAATCTCACCAACCTCAAAACTCTCCACGCCATCTGCCGTTTCCACCACCATCGTCTGCGCTTTTAAAAACGTCGCGCTCACAAGCATCAGGAGCATTATGGCAAATATTTTCATGGCTATTCTCCTTTTAAAAGAATTTTGCTAACAGGAATATTATCTATAGAGATTTGCACAAAATATGCGCCGTTTGCGACTTTGCTTTGCGGCCTCCACTCGATTGTTTGTGGGCCCTGAGGCAGGATTCCTTCTTTTAAAAGTTCGATGGATTTCCCACTTTCATCAAAGATTTCCACGCGTACATGAGATTCTTTTTGCAGTGTAAATTTGATCGTTGCAGATTCTTTAAAAGGATTTGGCAGGATTTCAACGGCGAATGTTGAATTGTTGATTTCGGAAATGGAATTCGGAATGGAAAAAGAAAAGTTCGTTGTGTCGCTCAATTCTGCAATTTCCGTCTGGCCATTTTTCAAAAGAATTTGGAGAGAATACTTTTGCGCAGTGTCTTTTAAAAACTTCATACTTTCAATGCTTGAAAGCAACACCCGGTAAACGTCATTCTTCGTTTTGACAGATAGCTGATAATTAGCATTTTCAGTATCAGTAAACGTAATGTTTTTCACTGCAGCCAGCCGCATCACTTTTACCGTGCCGTCAGTCTTTGTGATTTTAAGCAACTGCATTTGTGCCTGCGACGAAGAGCACAAAACAGTAAATAGAATAACTGCTGAAAGGAAATGCTTCATCACTATCACCTTTTAAAGATTTGGAAATTCATCTTTAAACGGCAACTTAGCGAATTTTGCGGAGTTTTTTAAAAAGATTATTGCAGAAACTCCTCCACTTCCTTCTTCCCTTTCGCCGTCGCGTACGGCAGCAAAATCCGCGCTATCATGCCAACATAATGTTCCTTCTGCGCTTCTTCCGGCCATTCCCTGAAGGAAACTGACGCTTCGGAAATCCAGAAACGCGCGATAAGGGAAATGGAGGAAACAAGAAAATCCAATTCATCATCGGAAACGGGTTTTAAAAACTTGTTTTTCTGCAGATTCAGCAGGTTCATTTTTAAAGTTTCGTTCCGCGTTTTTTGCGTTTCCTTGTAGTTTTTGGCGATGATAGGATTTTGACCGATGATATGCACGAAGCTCAGCAGCAGGCAGCGGTACCGGCTGTGATTGTCAAATGTTTTCCGCATCATGAACAGGAAAGATTCCATCGTTAAATCATCCATTTGGATGATGGTTCTGGCGTTTAGCTCCGAAAGCCCCTTCGCAATTTCACTCACAAGGTCGTCCTTCGTCGGGAAATAGTATGTTACATTGCCGATGCGCATATCAAGCGCCGTTGCCAGCTCGCGCATCCCAACATATTCTATTCCTTTTTCATTAAAAAGTTGGAGTGCTTTCGTGAGAATCTTTTCCTGTGTGGTCATTTTCAAAATTTTTAAAAGCTTAAAAAAAATATTTGGTCATTGTCCTAACTTATCATAATTTCGGACAATGACCAAATAAACGAAGAATTATTGTAGTTTTTAAAAGGAGGAAAAATGTACCAGTATCCACACACAATTGAGAATGGCGGCGGCGAGCAGCTTATTTTCAAACGCCGCATAAAGGACAAAGACGGCGAATATCTTGAAGTAAGCAATGTAGTTCAGCCGAATTCAGGACCGCCGATGCACGTTCACCACAAGCAGGATGAAGCGCTAACGGTGAAGCAGGGAAAAATCGGGACGCAGATTCTCGGTGAAGAACCACAGTTTTACGGCGTAGGTGAAACAGTTGTTTTTAAAGCCGGAGTTGCACATAAATTCTGGAATGCAGGCACAGAACCTCTCATCTGCGAAGGTTGGGTTCGCCCACCACACAATATCGAATATTTCCTCACGGAAATTTACAAAACAACAAAGGAAAATGGCGGCGAGCGCCCGGGAGCTTTTGAAGGTGCGTATTTGTCGCAGCGTTACAGATCTGAATTTGAAATGTTGGAAATCCCTGCATTTGTGCGCAAGGTGATTTTCCCCGTAACAGTGTTTCTCGGCAAGCTAGCAGGGAAGCATAAACGCTATAAGGATGCACCGGAGCCGGTACGATAAGTTTTTAAAAGATGGCAACCATTCAGCCTGAAGGAACTCTCTTTCAGGCTTTTTCATTTTTTAAAACATTTTTAAAAGAATTCTCCGTAATTTTTCATTTCTTTTTAAAACATTCGACTTTTAAAACTATACATGAAAATACTTTACGCCGTGCAGGGAACAGGCAACGGGCATCTGAGCCGCGCAATGGAAATTATCCCCGTGCTTCAAAAAAAGTGTGATCTTGATATCCTCGTGAGCGGTATCCAGGCAGATTTAAAACTGCCGTATCCCGTAAAGTATAAGATGCACGGCTGGAGCTTCATTTTTGGTAAAAGTGGTGGCGTAGACGTTATGGCCACGCTCAAAAAAACCCGCGCCCTGGAGCTTTGTAAAGACATACTCACGCTGCCAGTGAAACAGTACGACCTCATTATCAACGACTTCGAGCCCGTATCTGCGTGGGCTGCTCGGTTTAAAAACAAGAAATGCGTTGGCCTGAGCAATCAGTGCGCGGCTTTCTCACCACATGTGCCACGGCCTGAAAGCTCGGACGCACTTGGGAAATTCACGCTAAAAAACTACGCGCCAATGAGCGCCTGCTACGGACTGCATTTTGAAGCGTATGAGGATAATATTTTCACGCCGATCATACGCCGTGAAATCCGTGAACTGCAGACGAGCAACGACGGGCATTATACGGTATACCTTCCCTCCTATGACAATGAGCGCATTATCCGCGTGCTCGGACATTTTAAAAATATCCAGTGGGAGGTCTTTTCAAAACACGATAAGACCGCTTTTCATGTTGGCAATGTTTCGATCAGGCCAATTGATTCCAAGAGTTTTATAAAAAGCTTAGCTTCCTGTGCAGGAACAATTTGCGGTGCGGGTTTTGGCGCAACGTCTGAAGCGCTCTTTTTAAAAAAGAAACTGCTCGTGATTCCCATGAAAACGCAATATGAACAGCACATCAATGCAGCGACTTTATCGAAGATGGGTGTTCCGGTAATAAAAAGTTTAAAAGAAAAATATGCTGATGTGATTGAGAACTGGCTGGAATCGAAGAAAATTGTTGAGGTAAATTATCCCGATATTACCGAATATATTATTGACAAGATTTTACAAGAACAACTGAGTTCGTGATTCGTAAAATTTAAAAATCTATGAAATCAGCATAATCTATAATAATTCGTGATTCTAATTCTCAACTGCTTTTTAAAACCTCTGCGTTAAAAGAATTCTTTAAAGATACATACATGAATGAACTTTTGAAAAGTGATTTTGGGCCGGACTTTGTATGGGGTGTTTCAGCGTCGAGCTACCAGATAGAAGGCGCGCATGACTGCGACGGCAAGGGCAAATCTATCTGGGACGTCTTTACGAACGAAGGCAAACGCGCTCATGCCAATATTTCGTGCGATTTTTATAATAAATACCGCGACGATCTGCGCCTCATGCGGTCACTGAATATCCGCAATTTCCGGTTTTCGTTGTCCTGGCCACGCATGATCCCCAATGGAACGGGCATGCTGAACATGAAGGGAATTGATTTTTATAATCGCCTGATAGATGAATGTCTTGAACTCGGCATCGAGCCATGGATCACGCTCTATCACTGGGATTTACCACAAGCCCTCGAAGATAAAGGCGGCTGGACGAACCGCGATATTATCGGTTGGTTTTCAGAATATACAGAGGTCTGCGCGCGGAGCTTTGGCGATCGCGTAAAACACTGGATGGTTTTAAATGAACCAATGGTTTTTCTCTCAACGGGCTACATGCTTGGTATGCATGCGCCGGGGCGAATGGGCTTGGGTAATTTTATTCCTGCGGTGCATCATGCCGCGATATGCCAGGCCGAAGGCGGTCGGATTTTAAAAGGGTTAATGCCAACGGCAGAAGTAGGCACAACGGCTTCACTTACACGCTTTGAGCCACAAGACCCAAATGATGAGGACGATGTGCTCGCTGTTCGCCGCGTGAACGCGCTGGTTAATCGCGTATTTATTGAAGCACCCCTTGGCCTTGGCTATCCTTTTAATGATTTTGACGCACTTTTAAAACTGCAGAAATACATGCAGCCTGGTGATGAAGTGCTACTTAAGCATGATTTTGATTTCTTCGGTTTTCACAATTACACGCGAGAGATCATCAAGCATTCGTACTTTATTCCCGTCATTAACGCCGACATTGTTAAGGCAAGCAAACGGAAAGTTCCGGCAACGGAAATGGACTGGGAGATCTATCCAGACGCGATGTACCACGTTTTAAAGGAATTCGGCTCGTATGAAAATATGCCGAAAATCTACATTACAGAAAACGGTGCAGCATTTCCCGATGAAATTGCAAACGGGAAAATTCACGATACGGCGCGGGTGGAGTTCTTAAAAAACAATCTGAAAAGTGTCTTAAAAGCAAAATCCGAGGGAATTAATATTCACGGCTATTTTGTGTGGACATTTCTGGATAATTTTGAGTGGGCTGAAGGGTTCCGTCCGCGCTTCGGCCTTGTACATGTGGATTTTGAAACGCAGCAGCGGACGGTGAAGGATTCAGGGCTGTGGTACAGCGAGTTTTTGAGGGAATGATGATTGTAAAACCTGGGAAAAATACCAGGTTTTTCTTTTTTAATCTTGTTTTTAAAAACCATTTTTCGATTTTTGCGGTTAGTACTCTTTTATACCTGATTTAGAAGAAGAGAATTCGCCTATGACTATTTTTAGAATGCTTTTTATTTGTTTTTTTGTAATGCTGGCACTGAGCTCATGCGAAAGTGAACCTCATACGACAACGCGTGAATATGAGTCCAAAGAAGTACTGACGTTCGGCGGTGAAAAGAAAAACCTGATCGTGGAAAACATGAACGGGAGCATTGACATTACAGGCGCCGACGATAGCCAGGATATTTCCGTACGGATTATCCGGCGGGCGAGCGGCACTGACTCAAGCGATGCGCAAACACATATTGAAGATGTAAAAGTAACGCGTGAACAGGCCGGAGAGGATGTAGTTTTTAAAACAGACCAGCCGGATGACCAGTCGCGGAATTATAGCGTTTCGTATGTTATTACTGTGCCACGCTATTTTAATATTCGCCTGCGGCAATCCTCCGGTGATATAAATGTACGCGGCGTAGAGAATTCTTCTATTCAGATTGAAAATGGGAATGGCGAAATACGAATCGATGATGTCCGTTCGGGTCACATTGAATCCACAAATGGAAATGGCGGAATTACAGCAGATTTCTGGCCTGCCGAAAATTCTATAGCGGAATTTGAAACGGGCAACGGCGACATGAAAATCAGCATTCCGGCCAATTCCAATACAAGTATCGACGCCTCTACTGATCATGGAAATATAGGCCATGAGGGACTTCCGTGGATAAAATCCAGCCCTTTTAAAACCCAGTTCACCGGTGTATTGGGGACAGGCAAAAGCGTGCTGAAATGCAAGGTTGGTAACGGCAACATTACACTGCGATCCAACGGCAACCAGTTTGAAGTTTCGCAAACAAAATAAAAATGATATTTTAAAAACTATATTTTTTAAAAGGAATTGTATGGCAGAGCAGTTTTTTCTTGACAAAATCCCTCATAACGGACTCACGTATCCCGAGTTTGTAGAAAATCTTCGCATCAAAGTAGAAATGCCGGATTCAGACGACCAGGCATCGTCGCTGGCACAATACCTTCCTCTGAACCTGCGCCGCATGAAGCGTATCGAGCAATCATTTCGCCCGAACCCCGGCACGCAGTACGAGCTGATGCACCTGCGCCAACCGCAGCTTTGGATGGTGATCACTGAGGATTGGTGTGGTGATTCTGCCCAGACACTGCCGATCATCGCGAAGCTCGCGAGTGCCGCGCGAAATGTAGACCTTCGTATCCTAGAGCGCGATCTTTATCCCGACATTATGGATAAATATCTCACGAATGGCAGTCGCTCCATCCCGATCCTTGTAGCATTTGACATGGAAGGCAACGAGCTTTTTAAATGGGGGCCTCGACCTGCTGAAGCTGCATCGCTTGTGCGCCAAGCCCGGGAGCGTGGCGATACGTTAGCTGAATACGGCAAAAAACTTCATGCGTGGTATGCCGAAGATGCTGGTCACACAACGGAGCGCGAAATCCTCGACCTTCTTCGCCCACAGTTTAAAAAGAAAGTGGAAGCATACGATGAACCGGATGAAGACGAATTTGACTACAAGGAAGACCTGCTCGTAGACCTCGACGAGATCAAGGCAGAAACAGACTTCATGGTAGAAACAGAAGGGCTCGACGGTGAAGAAACAACAGGGGTTCGCAAAGGCGACCTGATGGAATACGGCTATAATGAAAATAACTTCGATGACTATGATGGAGATGATGATGATGACGACAGGATGGGCCGTAGCGGCAGCCGCGGTCGTCGTGATGATGATTATTGAATTTTTCGAAGCTCTGTCATACTTTTTTAAAAGGCGCAGTTTTTAAACTACGCCTTTTTTGTTACTCCATACCTTTTATTACAAGCGAAAATCTCATCCTGGAACAGTTTTTAAAAAGGCAGCAATATTTTTAAAAATAATTTTCACCGATGTAAAAAAAATTTTAAACCAATCTCTCAATCCAAATATCGAAGCGACGTATTTCAGCATTTTGAAAATTTACACACACTATTGAGAGGTTTACATTATGAAAATGGTACGTTTTAAACATGTCCTAGCAGTTGGAGCGCTTGTTTTTGGTTTTGGCGCAATACAACTTCCCGCGCAGGAAGGTTTTGGTGGATTGCACCCGGAGCGTTTAGAGAAAATGCAGGGGATGCTCGCCGAAAAGCTGAATCTTACGGCTGAGCAGCGCACGAAACTAAAGCAGATGTGGGCGGAATTTAAAGATGCGAATAAAGTAAGCCGCGAAAAGATCAAAGCCAATGAGCAGCAGCTAAAGCAAATGATGGAAACAGACTCATACTCGCGCGACAAGGCCCAGCAAATTTTAAAAGAAAACAGTGAGCTTCAGCAGAAAACGCGCCTGGCAATGATGGACAAAATGCAGGAAATGAAAAAGGTTCTTACTGCCGAGCAGCTTGCAAAATTAAAAGACCTTCGTGCAGAGCGTAAAGAGCGGGTCGGTGAGCGCCGCGAGCGTATGAAAGAACGTCGCGAGCTAAAAGAGCAAAAAGATACGCAGCAGAATTCACAAAAGAAAGCAACTGATTAGTGAAGTTTTTTTTGAAAGATGTAAGCCGTCTGACACCTCGTCAGACGGCTTTTTTTATTACATTTGCAATCACCTCCGCTGCCCGCCTTGACGCGCCCTCCTGCCCAAGCAAATGCCGCAATACTTTAAAATCCTCCTGCATTTTGAAAGCTATATTCTCATCTTGCATTACCTTCAAAAGCTCGCGTGCCATAATGTCCGGTGAAGCATTCGCTTGAATTAATTCCGGCACAATCTTCTTTTGTAAAAGAATATTTGGCAGCGCAATGTGCTCGAGCGTCACAAGGTATCGGCTCAGGTGGTACGAGAGCGGAGAGGTTTTGTACATCATCGCAAACGGCATTCCGCAGAGCGCGGCTTCCAGAGTGGACGTGCCGGTTTTGACCAGTCCCGCGCGGGAAGTTTGCATGAGCGAGCGGGCATCTTTCTGATAGGTAACAGGCAGGTTTTCAAAAGAATTTTTAAAAAGTTCATCAGGCAGATTCCGCGATTGTGCAATAGCAAACTGCACATTGGGAAGTTCTTTTAAAAGCAGCCGGGCCGTTTTTTCCATGACCGGAAGGTGTTTTAAAACTTCCTGTCTTCTGCTTCCCGGCAGAAACGCGATATGTTGTTCGCGCTCGGCAATACTTTTAAAATTACCTTTAAAAGCCGGATCATCCAGCAGCGGGTGCCCCACAAATTGAGCATCAATACCGAATTTTTTAAAAAACTCCACTTCAAACGGGAAAACAACGAGCAGTTTATCCACAACCGCGGCTAGCTTTTTCGCGCGGTTTTCGCCCCACGCCCAGAGCTGCGGCGCAATGTAGAAGATTACGGGAATTTCTAAA
>DASPKH010000385.1:0-4148 GCA_035628175.1 Patescibacteria group bacterium | reverse complement strand
TTAATATCAGTGAAATTGAATCACGCCGTTTGCGCTTCCTTGAAATAATCGGTGAACTCCAGGCAAATGATTTTGGCCTGTGGGAGACAATTAATGAACAGAATCTTTTAAAAATTGCGCAGACGGAAGGCGAAAAACATGCGAAAGAATTGCAGACAAACACGATCCTGACGTACGAATCCGCCGTTAAAAACCAATTCAACAATCCAGATGACCAGCGTCTTTCGCTTGACACAGGTAACGTAGTGAGTGAATCGCTCATCGTTGACCTAATGAACACGTTTTTCCCGATCAGCTCAAAGGTAAAGTCGCTCGAAAGCTACATTCAGAATTCGCCGCCGCGCAAGATCGTCATTATCATTGATACATTTGAAAAAATCTCTGGCGCGATCAATGACTGGCTGCTTGAGAGCCTTTTGCCTTACTGTTTTAAAAAGCGTTTTGGCGATTTCCGTTCGTATGATTCACCCTACCTACAGCCGGAATTTGCCGTTTCGCAGTTCCTCGATTTTCGGTTCCTTATTGCCGGACGTGAACCCGTTTCGCTCACTGACAAGGAGCGCCGCTGGGACCGGTACCGCCCACAGATGTCGGAAATTCACCTGAGCGGGTTTAATGAAGCTGAGATCGTACAGTTTTTAAAAAGCGAAGGAGTACCGGGTGAGCCAAATGCCGATAATGTAAAAACAATGACAGAAGGCCTTCCGTACCTCGTTTCGCTGTGGGCCGATGCACAAAAAGCACAGCGCTTCGGTGCGGAAAAAACATTTCTTTCTACGCTCGCCGAGCAGCGAATTTTCTGGTATAAAACCGATGAGCAAAAAGAATGGATCCGGGCAGCTGCCTTTTGTGAGTGGTTTGACGCGGACACGCTGCGGTGTTTTCCAAAGTCTAACGCAAATTACCGGGAGGCATTTACCTACCTGCGCAACACGTCCGAGCTCACACGGCCAAATCCCGCAAAGCCAACAAAACTGATGCTACATCCCGTTATTGGTTCCTGCGTGCGCGAGGCCACGATCCAAGAGTCTGAAGATGTTGCGCGGCAATATTTGAATATCTGGGAAACTTTTAAAGAAATGAATTCTATCCTCGGCGATATGGACCCGGGCGAACGTGAAATTGCGCGCAATCTTGCTTATTTCCCCCGTTTTGATGAAGATTTCGCATTAAAAGAATTTTTTGCTTCGGAATCGTCTCACGCCGGCGAGTTTGTAAAGGCGCATACAGAGCTTTTTAAAAAGAATGAATTCACGTGGTCAGTAAAGCCAGACGTCGAAAAAGTCCTTACGAATTACAACAAACTTGTTGACCGTGCGGATTTTACTGAAAAAAACGGCTCTGTACGCGATATCTGGGCACGCCGCAAATCCAGCCTTGAAAGCGCCATCAAAAGCAATACGGATGAAATTTCAGCCTTAAGAAACGAGATTATTGTGCTGGAAGGCGAAATGGAGCTGAAGCGGCAGATGGCAGGCGCTGCACAGGGACGTTTTATGGAAGCTGAAAACGAAGCAATACTTTTAAAAAGGCGGTGGAATTACCAGCTGGCAAACCGTGATATTGCCGTTGCCCGTATGTCATTTTTTGTAGCCGCAATTTGCGCTGTGCTAGGATATTTTATTCCTGATATTATCCTTGCTTTTGATCCCGTTGCAGCAGAGGAAACGGCGAACCTTTTTCAAAAAGTGCTTTTTGGCATCAGCATAATTTTCAGTTTTGCGTTCTTTATTTTCCTATTCAGACTGCTCTACGTTCGCTCACAAAAAGCCGAGATGAGACGCATGCAGGAAAACCGCGAAGCTGTCGAAGCCCGTTCGGCCAGGGAGCGCGCCGAGATGCAGACCCTCGCGCAGGAGTCCGAATCTGCCAGCAAACGAATGCTTCTGGCAAAACAACGCATCCTCGAACTGAGCGCAGAAAACGAACGTTTGCAAAAGATGCTTACTGAATCATACGTGTAACTTATTTTTTATGCTAAGTGTTACACTGTTTTTAAAAGCAATTTGTATTTTAAAAACACACATAAAGGTGAACATCATGGCAAACGCACGTCAGGAAAACGGAGTGGTAGACGGACAGGAAACAAAGCAGAAGCGCTCCGGCTCAAAAGCAAAACGCTCGTCAACAAAAAAGTCATCTACAGGCAGCAATACATCACGTCGCCGTTCCTCCGGCACGAAAAAATCCGGGATTCTCACAGGGCTTCTGGCGATGGCGGCAGGAGCAGCAGCAGGAGTAGCTGTTGTGGCAGCCCGCAGCTCGAAAAAGGATCTTTTAAAAGTTGAGAAAAAAATTAAACGTGTGGCAAAAGATGCGGGCGACGTGGTAGTTGAAGCGCTGGATGCCGTAGCCCAGGCAGCAGAATCTGCCGCAGGCACTGTGGCTGAAAGCGCAGGCGAACTGTATGAAACAGCAAAAGATTCAATTACAGGTGGGAACGAGAGTGAAAATTCCAGTGGAAGATCAAGAAAAGGATAATAAAAAAATTAATTTTAAAGCGTGTTTGGGAATTTTCCAAACACGCTTTTTTAATACCTCACGATTACAAATCTGTCTTGCAAACTCAGGAAACCGGTTTTAAAACAGATATAGTACATCCCCTGTGGAAAATCCCGGGCCAGTATACGATAGCTCGTTCCGGTTGTCTCAATATTCTTCTTAAAAATTATGTTACCCATTTGATCAGTGATCGAGATTTCCCCTAGTAATGATTCCGGTAGTTTTACAACAACGGCATTTTCCATGGGTAGAAATTGGGAGGTAAAGCCTCCATAATTTTTAAAAGCGTGAACGCTCGATGCTATTGCTACAAAGGGTTCAGAAGTAATCTCGCAGTGATTCGTATCTGTCACTTTCAGTGAGTATGTACCTGATTGACGAATTTTTAAAAACTCATGTGTCGCACCGTTAACAGGCGAGCTGTCTTTAAACCACTGATATGCCCTAGCATGAATATTTGTTCGTAAAGTATCACCGCCTTGTATAATCCGGGGGAAGTTGATCTGTGGAAGAGAATTGCCAAACTCTAATTTTCTACCCAGAATATCACTGATCGTAAAGCTGTATTCCCCGGGTTTAAGATGATCACTTTGCAGAATTCTCACAGTAAGGACTGAGGCCGATTCATCATTTAAAATTTCAATAGAAGCATTATCAGCAATAATGCTTTTAAAATCATGAAGCGAATCGCCCTGAATTGTAATTGTATGCCGCCCGCATTCCCTGATAAAGTCAGCCACTTTTAAAACGGAATATGTCCGCTCGCTGCTGACAAAAAGCCCGTTTTCCGCTGTTCCGGCAACAATATGGCCATCCTGTGTTACTGCTAGATTACTCACCTTTCCGCGAATCCCTTTTGAGACATCTTCCCAGTTCTTCCATTCGTCATCCGAGCGATAAATAGCGCTATCAGAAGCCGCGTACATAATACCGTCTTTTGCCGTAGCCAAAGCAGTTGTTTTAAAAGGGAAATTAAGCTTCGTAAATACGGTTTCACCATCGCGTCGGTAGATACCGGAATCAGTGGCGATGTAGGGTTTATTGGAAAATGAGAAATGAATATCATTTACCTTCGGTCCAGAAAAAATAATTTTCCAATCTATTCCATCATGTGAGGATTTAACAAATGATTGGGAGCCATATAAAGTACCTGATTCAACTGTAAAAAAATCTTTAAAATCATTAAATAGCGTAATATTATTTCCCCGTGGAAATTTCCATTCAGCAACGTTTTGCTGAGGAAACCGATCAACCCTGCCATCGTCATACTCTAATATACCTCCATACCAACTTCGAACTCTCCCGCGAAATGAAGAAAGCAAAACTGAATCTTTAAAAGCGATTGAATAAACATAGGTTGATGTTCTGCTGATAGCTGATGGCCTCCTGTTCCACTCTAATTTATCTGTAGAAAAAAGTATATCGCCGCTATCGTTTCCAGCGAAAATCTTTCCACCATCAAGTGCCAGAGAAGTTGTATGTCGTTTATATATTTCGTTCCAAGTGCGACCATTGTCCTGAGAAGTAAATAAGCCATTGCTCATCGCTGCAAAGATTTCACCATTCGGACTTTTTACAATCCTGTTTACTTTCGCTACGTCAATTCCCTCATTCCACTTAATCCATTCTGTTGCACCTGTTTTTAA
>DASPKH010000384.1:0-5940 GCA_035628175.1 Patescibacteria group bacterium | reverse complement strand
GCTCCGTGAGCTGTGATTCGGCATAGACATTTCCACCAGTAAAGTCAAGGTACACATGCCCGCCAGCATCGAGCCGCTGAAAATCCTTTTGGCGTAGTTCATCAAGTGCGCGCGTAGACTCAAAGTCGGGATTACACGCTTTAAAATCATCGTAACATCGCTCGTAATCATTTTCTATGAATGTATCGGGCTGGCTCATAATTATTTTTTAAAATCTTTTTTAAAACGGCTGGAATTGTATAAGTTGCAATATAACCTTTTGGCATGGATTTTTAAAAGATTATGCACTTCGACCGGCACAAAGCGAGCTGACGCACGAAACGAGAATCACTGTAGATTATAAAATCACGCAGAGTATCCGTCTTTTCTTTAAAAGCACTGGAAGATTTCCGTTTTTTGCGGGAAATGATGGCGGTAATGAAAAATAATGTGGACAAAACACTTGTCAATGTGATTGAATGAACTCAGCTTTATAAAATAATACACAATAAATGCAAAAGATCACTGATCACGTTTTTCAAATCTCCCTCGGCGCAGTCAACGTTTTCATAATTGAAGGCGACGGCTTGACACTTGTGGATTCAGGCTACAAAGGCAGCACTGAGAAGATTTTTTCAGCTTTAAAAAAAGCAGGCAGACATCCACAGGATATTAAACGCCTCGTGCTGACACATTCGCACCCCGACCATGCAGGCAGCGCAGCAGAAATCAAACGGCTTTTAAAAATCCCTGTTTTTGCGCATGAAGCTGATGCTGAATTGCTCGAGCGCGGAGTTGCCGGACGACTTCCGCATGTAATTTCCCCCGGTATTATCCATAAGGCGATTTTCCACTTTTTTATAAAAAATGTCGGAAATGAAGTCGAAGCGCTGGAAATTGACAGGCACCTCCGGGATAATGATGTGATTGAAGAAGCTCAGGGTATGAGCGCAATTCATACGCCAGGACACAGTGCCGGGCACATAGCATTCTTTGTCAAAAAGGAAAATCTACTGATCGCGGGAGATCTTTGCGCAAATATGATGAGCCTGGATTTTAGCACGGTGTACGAAGATCGTACGCTTGGTGTTAAAAGTATTTTAAAAGCTGCTGAAGTGGGCTTTGATATGGCTGTATTTGGCCATGGACGACCCTTGATAGGCTCCGCTTCTCAAAAACTGAAACAAAAATTTCTTCCATTGCTCGGGTAATTCTTTAAAATGCTGACTTTGTGGAAAAATTCCCGTTTTTAAACGCAAATTATTCCCCTAGTATTGGTAAATTTGCAGCCCGACATTTTTAAAAAGCCAGGCATGAATGAATGAGCGACTTTGAGCAACATAGACTTACGGATTTGAATCTTTTAAAAACTCCTGAAAAAGACTTTCCTGAAAAAAAAGTTCTTGTCGTATCGTACTACTTCCCGCCAATGGGACTAAGCGGAGTGCAGCGTACATTAAAATTCGTGAAGTATCTGCCTGAGTATAACTGGCATCCCCTTGTACTGACTACTACACCCGGAGCATTCTATGCCTTTGATGCGACACTCGAAGAGGAGATCGCTGATAAAGCTGTTGATATTTTCCGCACGGAGCCATCAGACTTCACCCGGTTTTTAAAAGGCAAAAAGAATAGTATTTTAAAATTCCCGTCGAGTTTAAAGCAAAAGCTTGGCCGGACGCTGCTCCAGACAATTTACCAGCCGGACAGCCGCATCACATGGAAAAAAGCTGCCGTGGAGCTAGGTTCGGAAATCATCGCTAAAAATCCTGTTCACATTATTTTCGCAACGGCGCCACCATTTACCGATTTCCTAGTAGCGCAGGAGCTTGCTGAAAAGCACAATATTCCGTTCATTGCCGACTATCGCGACATCTGGGTGGATAATCCATTCCATTTTTACGCAACGCCATTTCACAAGGAATATAGCTTACGCCTTGAAACAGGAGTTTTAAAGCGAGCTGCAAAAGCGATCGTGACAACACGTTACGCAAAAGAGCTCCTTTTAAAACGATACGGATTCCTTGGCCATGAAGACGTATTTATTATTCCGCATGGCTACGATGCGCATGATTTCGAGCCTTTTAAAAACGTACGCCCAAACCCGTTAAAATTCACCATCACGCACAGCGGTGTCTTTCAGGATGACCGTACGCCAAAATATTTTTTACAAGCTCTGGCGCAATTTATAGCAAAAAACCCCCAGGCGCCCGTAGAAGCGCGTTTTGTGGGAATTATGCGCAAGCCGCACTCAAAGCTGATTAAAAAATATAAGCTTGAAAATGTAGCAAAGTGTATTGGGTATGTAAGCCATGGCGAAGCAGTGCAGCACCTGATGGAATCTGATGTTCTTTGGATGATGGTCAACGACACCGTTCGATCTCCGGGCAAGATGTATGAATATTTTGGCGCTCGCAAGCCGATGCTGATCTCTTCACCTGAAGGCGTGATCCGACAGACTGCGCTTGAAAGCGGTGCGGCTCTTGTAACTGATCCTAAGGACGTAGATGCTATTCTCCGCTCCATTGAAAATCTCTACGGAATGTGGAAAGTCAAAAGCCTTCCGGTGCCAGATGAGCGCTTCGTAAAACAATATGACCGGAAATTCCTGACAGGTACACTTGCACGCGAATTGGCTTTGGCAGCAGATTTGCGTTAGTTTTTAAAAGAAAAGCGCTGAACAAACCGTCTTTGCTTTGAAAAATACTAGGTTTTTAAAATCATGGTAGACATTTCACCAGCACTCCGCGCAGAAATTGAAGAAGCAATACGAACTGAGATCGCACCATATGTAGCATCACACAGCGGCAAAATTGCTTTAAAGTGTATCCATAACGGTATAGTTTTCGTCGAAATGACGGGGGCGTGTGAAAACTGCGCTTCGGCAAATGTCACGCTACGAAGTGGCGTAGAAAGGCTATTGCGGAAGAAATTCCGCGAGATAAAAGCAGTGAAGCTGTGGACGGATTCGCCGGACGATTTGCTTTAATTGAGTGAGCTGGGATTTTTAAAAGATTGAACTTCACTCATAAAACCATTATCTATTCCATTCATTAATATTACAACACCTTCTCCACTTCCCTTTTTAAAGCATCATACGACAAAGCGCCGGCTGACCTCCATGCAATCTTTCCATCTTTAAAGATCATCAGCGCAGGAATCCCCTGTACGCCGTATTGCCGCGCAAGATGTGGTTTTTCGTCTACATTTACTTTTACAACGGTCAGCTTTCCTTTGAATTCCTTTGCTAATTGCTCAACAGCAGGTGCGATCATCTTGCACGGGCCACACCACGCCGCCCAGAAATCCACGAAAACGGGAAGCTCGTTTTTTTTAATAAATTCGTTGAATGAAGCCGGTTTCGTTTCCATCGTTTTTAAAGCTTTTTAAAGGAAATCATGCTAAAAAACTGTAATCATGACTTCCTTTAAAGGCATACATTTTTTATGACTAATTATTTACACTTGTGGCAGTCTCACAGCAGTCTCCCATGTTATCTCGCAGCCTGCCCTTTTAAACATATTTGATGCACTACAGTACGTATCGTGCGAGAGTTTCACCGCTTTTTCGAGTTCTTCTTGTGTGGCATCTGCGCTGATGAGCAGGTAGCTCAGATGCACTTTTGTGAATACACGCGGATGCTCGTTGGCACGCTCGCCATTGATATGCACAATAAAGTCGCCGACCTCCTTTCGCTGCTTGTTTAAAATTATCAGCACATCAGTCATGGAGCATGCGGCTACGGCCTGCAGCATTACTTCCATTGGTGTGGCGGCGCGGTCATCACCATTATTGTCCACATGGCTGTCGAAATTCGTTTCATGGCCGAGTTCGTTGGAGCCGATGAGGCTCATACTTCCGTCAAATTTTACGCTTGCTTTCATTTTTTAGAACCTTTTTTATAACGCTTTTATATTATTTCCAGGCCGTAATTCCGCCCTTAAGATTGGTGGCGTTAAAACCCTGCTGGTTTAGAAACTGGCATGCTTGAGCGCTTCTGCCACCCATTTTGCAGTGCACGATTATCTCACGGTCTTTAAAACGCTCCAACTCGCTAAAACGTGCCGGGAGTTCCCCAAGCGGGATTAAAATTGAATTAGGAATATTCCGCTCGGCGTATTCTTCCGGCTGGCGCACATCGAGAATTACGGTGTCCGGCTGCGACACAAGGCGTTGTTTTAATTCATCAGCTGTGATTTCTTTAAAATTTTGCATAATTAATGATTTGAGGATATAATTGTATTTTAAGATACGAGAAATGTATTAACCTTAGAAATCAATTTAATAAATTTTTGCAAGCTTTTCCTCATAAAGTAGTTACTCGTCCAGCTTGTTAATCACGCTGTTATAGTTGTGTCATCACCCGGCTATGGAACATTGAGCTGTACTACATAGCTATGACCTCTGTACAGTCGGCGTTTGCTGAGAGTATACACTTGCCCATCAGGTTCAGTTCTACCATTCCGTGACTTTTCCATACCAGGCAAGATGCTGATTGCCGAGAGCAGCATTTATATAGCAACAATGACAATGTCTACACACGATCGACTTTAAAAAATTCTACAGCATATTATAAGTCCGTATTGATAACAAGTTTTTACTTTTCTGTGAGCAAATATTTTCCTTCTACATGCCTGTCACTTCATTTGGCGAATGCAGCTGTTAGAACAACCAATCCAGAGATATTTCGGTGTCTGTATGCGAGCGAATTTTCAAAATATTCAGGATACTGCCCAGGTTTTTGGGTAACCCATTTTTGTTATTTTGCTATAGCTTAGATACGATAGCTGCATGCGTACCCTTTTAAAAAAGAATTATTCTGCAAATTTAAACACTTTTAAAAAACATATATAAAAACTATATCGCTATGGCAATTGTTTCAAAAGTGGTAATTTGGACATTCTTTTAAAAACCGCAACAATTTTTGTAAAATTCCCGAATGGAAGATTCCCGAAAATACCTGCGCCCGGAAACAATTGCGCAGCTGAAAAATATAGAACTCAAGGCGCGGCTTGTGGTGGAGGGTTTCATCACGGGGCTCCACCGTTCGCCATTTCATGGCTTCAGCGTAGAATTTGCCGAACACCGGCAGTATCGTCCGGGCGATGAGCTACGCCACATAGACTGGAAAATCTATGGTCGTACAAACAGGCATTACGTCAAGCAGTACGAGGAGGAAACAAACCTGCGCTGCATGATCGCTGTGGACTCAAGCGCATCGATGAAATATGCATCTGAAAAGCAAATTTCAAAGTTTGAATATGCTATTTATACAGCAGCAGCGATTGCGTATATGATGATGAAGCAAAAGGATGCGGTTGGTCTGGCGCTCTACGATACGGAAGTTCGTGCGTTCTTACCGTCAAAGTCGAAGATGTCCTACATTGGTGAGCTTTTAAAAACGCTTGATAATGCGGTTCCGGCAAATGAAACCGGAACGGCCGCTGCGCTTGATAGATTAGCCGAAAGGATTTCTAATCGCGGTTTAGTTGTTATCATCAGTGACTTCCTTGATGATATTTCTTCTATTGGAAACGCTTTAAAACATTTTCGCCATAATCATCATGAAGTGCTGGCAATCCAGCTTCTTGACCCGCGCGAGCTTGATTTTCAATTCGGCAACAGCGCGACTTTTAAAGATGTGGAAACGGGCGAAGAAATGGTGACGCAGCCATATCAGCTGCAGAAATCCTACATGCGTGCGCTGACTGAACACAATATGCTTTTAAAAAAAGTGTGCCATCAGCATAATGTAGATTATACGCTGATCGATACATCACAGCCATTTGATAAGGCACTGCTCGGATATTTAGCGAAGCGGGCGAAAGTTTAAAAAATTGCTAAGGGGGTGTGAGTAGGTGCTATGAGTTTTATAAACTTTCTGAACTTTTACAAAACTGCTGAATACCCTTGCTTTATAATTAAACAAACTTCGCATTCTCGGTGTAAAGCTTTTAAAAA
>DASPKH010000383.1:0-2723 GCA_035628175.1 Patescibacteria group bacterium | reverse complement strand
GAACGTGAAGGACACGCTCGCGGACGTCACCTGGCAGCAGGCCACGCAGAAGATTGACGCCTTTAATACGATTGCCACGCTGGCGTTTCATATCAGCTATTTTGTCGGCGCGGTTCTGCCGGTGCTCGAAGGCAAGCCCCTGACGGCCAATGACAAGTACAGTTTTGACCATCCGCCTATCGGCTCGCAGGACGACTGGGACGCGTTTTTAAAAAGCATCCTGGCTGATGCCGAGCGGCTTGCGGCGCTTATCGAGAAGTTGCCCGAGAGCACGCTGTGGGAGGATTTTACGGATAAAAAGTACGGGAGCTATTACGGGAATCTTCACGGGATAATTGAGCACACGCATTATCATTTGGGGCAGATTGTAATTTTGAAAAGGTTGGTGCGGTGAGGTTTCCTTTTAAAGGAAGTTACATTTTAAACTTTTGAAACTTTTTGCTATAAAAGCATAATTTATCAATGCAAATACTTCACACCATCATTAATTTTTTCTTCTTAGGAGTAATAATTGTCTTCCCAATTCTATTGCTAAGGTTTTTAAAAAAGTATAAAAAGAATTCCTATTTATTTTTTCCTGTTAGTTTGTTTTTATTGGGAGTGCTAATTTTTATTGCTGTATGGTGGTTTCATACTTCAGATATGATGCTATTAGAATACTATGGATATAACATTGACGGAATGTCTGAACCCGAGCGCTATGGAAATGTTGTGCAAGAAAATTTGGAAAATGTTAGAAGCATTGAAATGAGTATTATGGGAATTGGATGGCCTTTAAAGGCAATATTTGGATACATTATATTCATACCTTATCTGCTAATAGTATTTTTAGGAGATAAACTTATTACTAGTAAAGTTCACAAATAAAATTTCAATCAGTTTTAAAAAATCCTAGTTTTCACTTAATTTTGCACCACAAACGACAAAATCACGGTCTTGAAGCGTGATTGCCAAAAAGCAATTGCCACCAGAGGTTTTTAAAGACGCACGAATAGGCGCGTTGGTCGTATTTCCCCTCACGATTTGAGCACGAAGATGAAAATAGTAATTTCTTTCAGGTCTTTAAAAAGTACAGTATTCTATTCACTTTTTAGCGAGAGAAATTATGCTATCTGCTCACAATATCACATACATTCACCCCGACCGCGACGTTCTTTTTGAAAACATCAGCTTGTCGGTCACGAGTCGCGAAAAGGCGGCGCTCACTGGCAATAATGGCACGGGAAAATCCACTCTTTTAAAAATACTTGCGGGCGTTTTGCAGCCGTCGCATGGCGCTGTGCATTGCGACGAGCAGCCGTATTACATTCCGCAGCATTTCGGCCAGTACAATGACCTGACGCTCGCGCAGGCTTTAAAAATCGAGGACAAACTCGCCGCGCTTTACGCTATTCTTCGCGGCAATGCGACGGAGGAAAACCTCGCGCTTCTCGCCGACGACTGGACGCTGGAGGAACGCGTTTCTGAGGCGCTGGCGCACTGGAACTTGCAGGAATTTAATCTCACGCAACCGATGGAAACTCTCAGCGGCGGCGAAAAAACAAAGGTTTTTCTTGCGGGAATTCGCATCCACGAACCGGACATCGTTCTGCTGGATGAGCCGACGAACCACCTTGATGTGGCCAGCCGGAAGCTGCTCTACGACTACGTTTCTACATGCAGCGAAACGCTCGTGGTGGTGAGCCACGACAGGTTTTTGCTCAATCTTTTAAATCCGATGCTGGATCTGGGCCGCAACGGGATTTCGGTGTATGGCGGCAATTACGACTTTTTTAAAGAGCAAAAAGAGGTCGAGCAAGCCGCGCTTTTTCAAACGCTGCACAGCAAGCAAACCGCGCTGCGAAAAGCCGTTCAGACCGACCGCGAAACGATTGAGCGCAAGCAGAAGTTAGATGCGCGGGGCAAGAAAAAGCAGATAAAAATGGGAACGCCGAAGGTAATGATGAACACACTGCGAAACCGCGCGGAAAATGCAACGGCGCGGCTGAAAGACATTCACACGGAAAAAATCGCGCATATTTCCGAGGAAGTGGCGCAGGCGCGGCAAGCGTTGCCATTTGGCAGCACGATGAGGCTGGATTTTAAAAGCTCCGAGCTGCAACGCGGCAAAGTCTTCGTCACGGCGCAGAATATCAACGTCGGTTTTGGCGAAAATCTGCTTTTTAAAAATGTACTGAGTTTTGAAATTCGGAGCGGCGACCGCCTGAGCATTCGCGGCGGCAACGGTTCGGGCAAAACAACGCTTTTAAAAACTATGCTTGGCATGATGGAGCCGTCGGTCGGCACGATTTCGCGCGCGAAATTCCGCCACGTCTATATTGACCAGGATTACTCGCTCATTAAAAATGGCCTCACGGTCTACGAGCAGGCACAAAGCTACAACCTTGACGGACTGGAAGAACATGAAGTCAAGCTGCGGCTGAACCGTTTCCTTTTTGGAAGTACATTTTGGGAAAAGCCGTGCAGCACTCTCAGCGGCGGCGAGAAAATGCGCCTGATGCTTTGCTGCCTGATGCTCAGCAACCGCGCGCCCGACCTTTTTGTGCTGGATGAGCCGACGAATAACCTGGATATTCAAAATATTCAGATTCTCACGTCGGCGATTGCGGAGTACAAAGGAACAGTGCTTGTTGTGTCGCATGACAGCACGTTTTTGGAGGAAATTGATGTGGAGAGTGCGATTGAACTGGGATGATTTTTTAAGGCCGGAGTTTTTAAAAACT
>DASPKH010000382.1:0-2226 GCA_035628175.1 Patescibacteria group bacterium | reverse complement strand
AACTTCCCGCGATTATTTCCGCTGAAAATGAGCGACAGCAGTCGCTTTTCGTTGTGCAGCGCGTTCTGGAGTTGCGCGAGGAAGGGCTGGCTTTAAAAGATATGGCGGTGCTGTTCCGCTCGGGCTACTTGTCGTTCGACCTTGAGATTGAGCTCACGCGCGCGAATATTCCTTTTCGCAAATTTGGTGGTTTAAAATTCATTGAAACGGCGCATGTGAAGGACATGCTGGCATACCTGCGCATTCTTGTTAATCAGCGCGACGCGATTAGCTGGCACCGTGTTTTACTGCTTTTAAAAGATGTTGGGCCGCGCACTGCGGCGAATGTCGTTGATGGAATTATCGAAGGCACAATTTCGCTCCACAAAGACGCAGAATTGCAGCAAATCCCGCGCGGAAAAGATAAAGTTTTAGAACTTTTTAAAACTCTGCGCGACCTTGAAAAAGACAAGCGGCAATTGGGAGAAAAGATTTTTTCGCTGGCGGAATATTACCGCCCCATAATGCAGAAAAAGTACGATGATTTCGCCAAGCGATGGAAAGATATCGAGATGTTCCTAATGATTGCCGAGCGCTACACGTCGATTATTGAATTGCTCAGCGATATGGCGCTGGAGCCGCCGACGGAATCTGTAACGGACGTCGAAGGAGCAACGGTTGAAGATGAATATTTGACGCTTTCCACGATTCATTCTGCGAAGGGTTTGGAGTGGAATACGGTGTTTATTTTGTGGGCGCTCGACGGCAAATTCCCTTCCACGCGCGCTTTTGAAAACAATGATGTTTTGGAAGAAGAATTGCGCCTAATGTACGTTGCTGCCACGCGTGCCAAAGAACTTTTGTATATTTGCTATCCGACGAACATCTTTGACCGCGAAACGGGCTACGTGCTTTCAAAACCGTCGCGCTTCCTGGATGGTATCGGCGAGGAAATTACCGACAGATTTATGCTTGCTCCGGGCGATGAGGATGAGCCGGAAAGTGAGTAAAATTCTTTTAAAAACTTCATGCCCCAAGCGCCACAACGCCTGAAAATACTCTTCCTTTCGCCGCGATTCCCGTATCCGACGCACGGAGGCGACCGCATTAAAAGCTACCATCTTTTAAAACATCTCGCGCGCAATCATGACATTACATTTGTAAGCTTTCCCGTCAATCATCCCGGTGAAGAGAATATCCGACATCTGGAATCGCTCGGAATTAGAGTTCATTTCATCGTTTTAAAACCTTTAAAAGCCGCGCTTACAACGGCGCTTCGCCTTTTTAAAAATTTACCGTTGGAGATCGCTTTCTTCACGCAGCCTGAAGGCCGAAGGCTTATTGATGAATTGTGTAAAAAAGAAAAGTTTGATCTCGGTATAGCGTTCTTCATGCGCACGGCAGAATACATCAAGCACAAGACTTTTAAAAAAATCCTGATAGCCGAGGACTGTCGCACAATGTACCAGTCGCGTTCCTTTGAGGCGAGCGGGACGGTAAAGCAGAAAATCGTGCGTTGGTGGGAGGTGCTTAAACTGAAAAAATACGAGCCAGGAATCGTCAATTTTTTTGATATTACAACGCTTGTTACGCAGCATGATATTGCAGCGATGCGCGATTTGAATGCAAACGTGGAATACGGTTTAATCACCAATGGCACGGATATTCATCATTTTAAGCCCCAATTTTCACAGGAGAAACGCAAAGGTTTGCTCTTTTTCGGGAAGCTCGATGTGTATTCCAATGAAATGATGGTGCTGAAGATCATTAAGGAAATATTTCCAAAAGTGAAAAAGGAAATTCCTGAAACTGTAGTGAATTTCGCCGGGGCTGATACGCCGGAATATCTTTTAAAACTTGCCTCTCCAAGTATTTACTTTCATAAGGATGTGCCTGACATGCAGAAATTCCTTCATGAGTCGGCTGTCTTTGTGCATCCGCATAAGGGCGCATCTGGCATCCAGAACAAGGTGCTGGAAGCAATGGCGACGGGTTGCGCTGTGGTCACAACGCCGACGGGAATCCAGGGAATTGCTGCAAAGCATAACGAGCACGTGCTGATTGCTAAAAGTGATGAGGAAATGGCACAGTATATCATTGAGCTTTTAAAAAATCCGGAATTGCGTGTGAGATTAGCTAAAAATGCGCGTGCTCTGATAGAGCGTGAGCATTCTTGGGAAGCCGTAGACAGGGCAGTTGATGCAACGATTGCGAGAGTTTTCAAAAAGTAAAGCGGAACAACTCCCA
>DASPKH010000381.1:0-8040 GCA_035628175.1 Patescibacteria group bacterium | reverse complement strand
AATTTAAAAGTTCCACTTATCTATCTCGTTACCATTGTCACGTCGCTTGTGATGGTGAGTCGTATTAAATATGCGAATCTCCCGCGCCCCTCGGCAAAATCTTTTAAAGCCAGCCCTTTAACATTTATTTTTCTTGTTATTGGCATCATCAGTTCTATCGTGACGCAGGGGAAATTTCTCTTCCCGTTTATGGCGATTTACATAATTGCCGGAGCTATTCGTCATGGAATTATCATTTTAAAAGAGCGTCGCTTTGTGGACGACGAAGCCGATGAAGATGAGGACGTCGAGGATGAAGACGTTGAAGATGAAACTCAGCCGTCTAATGTTTAGGCATTTTTAGAAGCGTCTTTTAAAAAGTTTACTTTTAAAAAGAATTTTGTATCCATTCACTACACAATTAACATGAACACATATCGCGCAACAATTACAATTACACTTCGCAAAGGAATCTTGGACGTACAGGGAAAAACTGTCGAACACGCGCTTCACAGCATTAATTTCGCTTCGATAAGAAATGTACGTATTGGCCGCTTTGTAGAATTGACCGTACAGGCAGGCTCCGATCAGGAAGCTTTAGACATTGTAAACGATGCTTCACGCAAGCTGATCGCCAACCCAATCATGGAAGATTTCCACGTGCAAATCTCTCTAGCCGATAATCACGTACATACTACTGAAGCTCCGGTGGAGGCAACTGCATGAAATATGGAGTAGTTGTATTTCCGGGTTCTAACTGCGATAACGATGCTTTTTATGCTGCGTCAGAAAATTCGGGAGCGAACTCTCAGTTTCTGTGGCACAAAGACACAAGCATTCCGCAGGATATTGATGTAATAATTTTGCCAGGCGGATTTTCCTACGGCGATTATCTTCGCTGCGGCGCAATTGCACGCTTCTCGCCTATCATGCGCGAAGTAGTGAATTTTGCTTCAAAAGGCGGGCTCGTGATGGGCATTTGCAACGGTTTTCAGATCCTCGTGGAGGCAGGAATGCTTCCAGGTGTTCTTTTAAAAAACACCTCGCAGAATTTTATCTGCCGTGATGTGTTTTTGAAAACGGTAAATACTTCTACGCCGTTTACGTCGTCACTTTCTGACAATGATATTATGCGTATGCCGATCGCCCATGGCGAGGGCAATTACTTTGCCGATGCCGACACGATTAAATCGCTCCAGGACAATAACCAAGTTGTATTTCAGTACTGTGACGAAGCCGGGAATATCACGGCAGGATCAAATTATAACGGCTCGATCAACAGTATCGCGGGAATCGTGAATAAATCAGGAAATGTGCTTGGCATGATGCCGCACCCTGAGCGCGCCTGCGATGCGCTTCTGGGCAATACAGACGGACTGGGAATTTTCAGGTCGCTCAATCTGCATTTTTTACAAAACAGGAAAAGCGAAGTTTTCGCGTAAATATATTCTTAAAAGAGGCAACTCATGTTAGCATTTATCGGATTCGGAACGCCGGAAATCATCATCATTACACTTGGACTTTTGTTGCTATTCGGCGGCAAAAAAATTCCTGAGCTGATGAAAGGTTTAGGCGGCGGTATCAAGGAATTCAAGAAAGCTTCTACGCTTGAAAATGACGATGAAAAGCCAGTAGCGAAGCCAAAGCCGGAAGATCAGAAAGCATAGGTTTTAAAAGTTTTGTAAAATTGTTGTAAAATCTTTTAAAAATACATGTTTGATGTTGGCGGCGGTGAGCTGATTTTTATATTAATTGCGGCGCTGCTGCTTTTTGGGCCAAAAAAAATCCCTGAAGTTGCGCAGATGATCGGCAAGGGTATGCGCGAGTTTCGACGGGCGCAGGACGGACTCCGCGCGCAGATCCGCGAGGTCACTGCCGATATAGATGATCCTTTTACCGACAAGCCCGTTTCAACGACGAAGCCTTTTAAAGCTCCTGAGCCCGTAGCGCCGATAATGCCTCTTCATGAGCCGGAAGCGCCCGGACAAATGTCGCTTCTGGAAAATGAGCCAAAGGCAGAAATGTCACAAAGCGAAGCTTCTTTACAAAAAGAGATTGCAAAGGAAAACAGCACCGAGCCAGAATCCGCCAAAATAGTGATCCGCCCGGCCGAAAATTCGGTAGCGCGCCCCGGCAGACGCTCTTCTTCCCCACCGGAAACACCATAGAGCGAATAAGTTTTTAAAGACTATTTTTTAAAAGAACTTTCCAATCGGAAAGTTCTTTTTATTTTTGTGCATATTCGTTTTTAATACGGCTTTTTATAGAAATTTCATTTTTAAAATATTCATGCTCTCTTATTCGGATTTAAAACCATCACTCGATAATAATTCCACAACTGCCGTAGAAACAGTAGAATCCTTTTTGAAAACAATTCGGGAAAAGCAGCACCTGAATGCTTTCCTCACGCTGACGGAAGCCGAAGCGCGTGAAGCTGCCAGCGAATCAGAGACACGTTTTAAAAATGGTGAGGCGCGTTCGCTCGATGGAATGATCGTGGCGATAAAAGATAATATTTCCACAAAGGGGATCCGCACAACGTGTGCAAGCCGAATGTTGGAAAATTTTACTCCGCTGTATGATGCTTTTGTGATTGAGAAAATTAAAAACGCAGGTGGAATTATCGTTGGCAAGACGAATATGGATGAATTCGCCATGGGCTCGTCCAATGAAAATTCAGCATTTGGGGGTGTGGAACATCCGCTTGGACAAGATCTGGTGCCAGGTGGTTCTTCCGGTGGCTCGGCAGTGGCGGTAGCGGCAGGTTTGGCACATGTCTCGTTGGGTTCGGATACGGGCGGCTCGGTTCGACAGCCGGCGGCGTTTTGCGGTGTTGTAGGCTTAAAACCGACGTATGGCAGGATTTCGCGGAGCGGGCTTGTGGCGTTTGCCTCATCGCTTGACCAGATTGGCATCTTTGCTAATTCGATTGAGGACACAGCACTGCTCTTTGATACAATTTCCGGCCATGACCCGAATGATTCTACAACGGCAAATAGGCCTCCTGCTGAAACTTTTAAAAGCCTGAGCGAGCCGCTATCGCACAAATTCACCGTTGCTGTTCTACATGATGAGCAGTTGGAAGGATGTTCGGAAGATGTTTTAAAAAAATACCGCGAAGGGCTTGAGGTTTTAAAAAGCGCGGGCGCGGAAATTGTAAAAGTTACCATGCCAGTAAGTGAAGCATGGATTCCGATGTACTATATTCTTGCAACGGCTGAGGCTTCGAGTAACCTTGCGCGTTTTGACGGTGTACGCTATGGTTTCCGTGCTGAGGCTGAGGACGGCGATATTACAACTGCCTCGCGCTCACAGGGTTTCGGCCCAGAAGTCCAGCGGCGGATTATGCTTGGCACATATGTGCTTTCAAGCGGCTATTATGATGCATATTATTTAAAAGCACAAAAGGCACGACGGCTGGTTTTAAACGCTGTTAATGATATTTTTTCAAAGGCAGAAGTACTGTATATGCCAACGACACCTACCCCTGCTTTTAAAAGAGGTGAGAAAACGGCTGACCCGATTCAGATGTATCTTTCCGATTACTTTACGGTTTCAGCAAATCTTGCAGGAAATCCAGCTATTTCTGTTCCTGTGGGAAATAATGACGCAGGCCTTCCAATCGGAATGCAGCTTCAGACAAGTCATTTTGAGGAAGGAAAGCTGCTTCAATTTTCAAAACTACTGATGGATGGGATGAGGTAGTTTTAAAAAGCAATTCACACTAAAGCCGGAAATTCTCTTGTAAAAGAAGTTTTCGGCTTTAATGTTTTAAAGTTATGCCTAGTGCTGCACGTGGAATTTGCGCACTGCTACAATCTGATCTTTCGTTGTAGTAATACAGGCGTAGAGCCCGGAAGGATACTTTGATACTGGTAATGAAAAAACATGACGACCAGGTTGTAATTGTTTATTAACACAGATCCGATCCATTTCCTGACCGCTGATCCCGGATATGATAATAGAATATTCTCCTTCTTCTGGAATGATTACAGAGATATTCGTAAAATCACTTGACGGTGCAGGGGCTACAACCAATACCTCATATTCGCCTGAATTTTGTTTTGAAAATGGTAATCCCCCTGAAAGGATCTTCGGTTCATAAATTACAAATGAATGATATCCTTCAGGTGCAGTCATAGGTTTATTGATCTTCTTGCCATTATAACTTTTTGCCTGGACATAATACTCGATTGTATCGCCCATTTGAAATCTTTCAGCATCTATTTGCCCAAAAAATATATTATTTTTTCCTTGTGCCATCCGTTCGTACTGCCACTCGACCTCACCCTTTACCCGCCAGTAAATACTTGCACTCCTGATACCATCGCGATTCTGTATCTCGGCTTTAATTGCATAATACCTTGAAGGTAATTCCTGATACTTTGGTGCCTGAAGTAATTTTATCAATATAGGATTTTCTGCGGGTACCTGCATCGTTACACAATGGATGCCGCCTCGTAATACACTTAAGATTCGTGAATCTATTGGTACTATTTTATATCCAGGTAAAATCTTTTTAAAAATTTCTATAACTGAGGAATCTTGTGATCTGTCACCATCGTGAGCATTTGAAAAAACCGGCAGGAGAAAGCTTTTATTAACAAATAATCCATTAAGATATGATTTGGGATCCACATTGATATGCCCACAATCAAGTTTTCCAAGTTCATCCCCTTCAATTGAAGGCATAGGAATTCTTACGATCCTATAAGGTTTATTTCTAACAGATAAGAGATTTGAAAGTTTTTCAAAATTTTCCTCTAAAATCACCCTGTCCGAGGATGCGACTGATTCGGGGAACTGAGCCAGGGCAATTGTTTCTTCGTCCAGCATTTTAAAGAACATATCAATATGTCCTGTTCCGCCATCACATGGCAAATCACGGAGCTCTACCATATTTTTCAAACCGAAAACAGCACTCATTGTATCCAGTACAGAGGAAGTTTCCCAGTGATAGTAATCAGCATTTAGCCTGTGAACGCGGGATGTAAAAAAACCTGTACCGAAGCCATCGGTTTCTAAATTTCCACCTTCAAAATACATATCCGTAGTAAGGAGCCGTGCCTTTAAAGTTGCAGCAATGTAGGGAGGCAGACTATCTGACGGATCCTGGTAGCTTTGATGATGCTGATAACG
Source organism: Patescibacteria group bacterium (assembly GCA_035628175.1). Classification (GTDB taxonomy): domain Bacteria; phylum Bacteroidota; class Ignavibacteria; order Kapaibacteriales; family DASPKH01; genus DASPKH01. The sequence continues at coordinate 2,922 of DASPKH010000381.1, read as the reverse complement.
GGTATCAATGATCCCAAGACTATCCTTATTACTATAAAAGAATCCAAGCGGACCATAATCCCTGACCCAAAAGTTCTCACCGGGAAAAATTATAAATTTATAGCGTTTTAAAGGAGTTGCATTGTGCTCCATAATTTTTTTGATGGCAATAGTATCCCGGGCATCCCGTACCCGTATCCATACTTCACATTCCTCCTGGATGGCAGCGGCAAGTTTAGCCCAAACAGAATTGAGAATACGAAAGTTTTCGTAAACTTCTTTTGGATCGTCCTGGGGTGTATATTGAAGGTAGGGACATGAGATGATAACGGCACGGATTTCCTCCCATTCGGCCGGCATTCTCATATTCTGAAGCCGTGGGCGATATTGATGCGTCCCATCCGGACTAGAAACGGCATGTGAATAGGATAAGCTACCACAAAGAAAAAACAGGATCACAGCAATGCAAAATCTCACTATTGCCCTCACTTCTGCCCTTTCTGAAAAATTAATAACTACGGTGGAAAACGTAAATACTCTATTGTGATTAGAGTTACAACACGAAATTTGGAATACGTGCAAAGAAATCCTCTAAGACAATGAATTGTAAATAATTACACCAAAGTTACAATTTGTCAGTACAGATAAAAAGGTCTGTATGTAGGAATTTCTACAGTACGCTTAGATGCCTACAATGTGTCTATGTTTTGGAAAACCGGAATTCCTTTGGTGTAAGTCCCGTATGTTTTTTAAAATACTTTCCAAAAAAAGATGGATCGCTGAAATTCAAGATATGGGAAATTTGAGAAATATTATAGTTTGGATTGATTAGTAAACGTTTTGCCTCCGCTATCACTGCTTCATCTAGCATTTCACCAGCTGTTTGGCCGGTCATGAGCTTTAGTACCTGTGAAAGATGCCGGGCAGTAATATTGAGTTTATCTGCATAAAAACTCACACTTCGTTCTTTTTTAAAATACTCTAAACGTAACCGATAGAAGTTTACTAAGATATCTTCATTTCGCGATATTACAACCTGTGCTTCAGGAATTCTTTTACCCAGAATATGTCGCACTTCAAATAAAAAGGCAAGGAACAGATTATTAACAACTTCCAGTTGGAAGCGATGCGGTACCCTGGCCAAGATTGCTCCTAAAACCTCGGCAAGTTTTGTTAAAACCAGCAGTTCTGTCTCAGTAAGCTGAGAATATGAAGCTGATCTTTCAAAAATGTTCAGGGCTTCAGTACCGGTCAGGTGTAAACCAGTCTGCTTGATGTACTGCAAACTGTACACCAAGCCATATAGCGAAATATCTTCGCTCACATTTTTAAAAATAGTCTGGCTGCCTGCCACAAAAAAGAAAACAGCCGGTGCCAAGAGCGTAATATCATCAACATTATACCGTAGTTTGATCTCTCCTTTTTCAAGAACCAGTATTGAGTAGAAATCCTGGCGGTAGTGATGATCTTTGATTAGATCTCTCAGAAAATCATTTGTATCAAAAATATAAATTCCTTTGACACTTTCATTCATTTTAGAATTAAAGCGGTCTTCCTCTGCTATTGCTACTAAATTTGCCATTTTCCTGCCTAATTCATCCTAATTAAGAATTCGAAGGTTTTTTAAAGCCTCCCGTTTGGTGAGGGCGGGCAACTCATGACTGCAAACAAAATTTTGAATTACACCAGCATCGCGCCACGCAATTTCCCGCAATGCCCAACCCATCGCCTTCTGGATAAAAAATTCCTTCGAGGTTTTAAAGGTCAGAATGATTTTAAAAAGTAATTCCATATCTGTTTTATCTTTGTACTTTAACTGAAATAGTATAGCCGTACGCTGAAGCCAGATATTATCTGTCCTAATCCACCGTGTAGTTTGTATGGGGATCATCTCAGGGAACCTTTTAAAAAGCTCGCCTGCCAAGTTTGGTGCTATTCCATCGACTGTATCCCACCATGATTTATGAATAATCATGTATTCGATTAATTCAACATCGTCCGGCTCTAACTGCTTTTTAAAACGTCTGAAAAGCTCGAGAGCAAAATACTGGAATTCACGCTCAGGCATCTGCCAAAGTTCATATATTATCGAAGCCAGGATATCTTTGGGAGGCAAACCATATTCTTTTAAAAACTGTCGTGCAAGCTCCTTACGGACAGGAGTTTTTAACCCAAGAAACTCAAACTGGTTTCGCATGTACTGCTTCATGCCAACGGCAATGTCTGCATCAGCGTGACTTTTAAAAAGAGTGACAAGCGGGCGTAAATATATTCCCATGACAACACGTACTGGAAATCCATGATAGTAGCAATGTATGTCAATTTACGAAAAAAGAAGCGCTTTTTAAAGCCCACCCTTTGTTTAACAATTCAAAATTGATGTTATGGCATAATAAAGCTTATAATCTGAAACAACACTTTAAGACCAGGACAGTGCTGCGGCCGTTTTTGAATCAATATTTGTCAATATTATTGATCCATTCGAACCTTGATATGTATTTTTGATCTGACAGTAAGCTTATATAACTATCGTAGATTATGATAAAATAGATTGGATAGCTGCCTAAAGACTCAGTGTATATCTGGTATTTGAAATATTTGCAGAATCAAAACTACAGAAAAAAACAGGACTTTCATTACTTCTGACAGAATTACTCGTATAAGCAGCATGAAATTCAACAGAATTATTGTATTTCACAGTTTGTATTCACAGTCAAGTAATCTTTAAAAGGTAGCGGTTTTCGCTGTTAGTTGTTGTTACAGTTCCTGCCTTGACGGTGATGTCGCTGTTGTTCCTTAGCTATTTGCAATCTTTGTCGTAGAGCGTTGCCACGCGCGGGTCGGTATTACCGGGAAGCAACAGGATTGGCACCCTCGCTGTGGCAGCTCTAGAGCAGCATTGCCGCAATTACAAGTGCACAGTGAAGCAAAGTCTTTTATAAC
>DASPKH010000380.1:0-5391 GCA_035628175.1 Patescibacteria group bacterium | reverse complement strand
AAAATAGATCGATGACAATTTTTCCTCCAAAAAATATTTTTAAAAACATCGTTTTCGGCGTGCTCATATGTGCGGCTTTTTTCACGAACGGCTGTCTCATTGTTCGCGAAACGGGACGTGACGCGGAAGTAGAAAATATAGAGTTGAGCCCGAAACCGGAAATCCCGATGTCTGAGGAACTAGTGCGCTCGCGCGAAGGCGACATGATCGCGTTCCTGCCACAAGGCTGGTTTTTTGTGGATACGGAAAATAAGGCGCCGTCGGAGATCTTTGCAATTGCAGTGAACCCGGACTACACACTGAGTGCTGTCTTCACTTCTTTTAAAAAAGGCGAGCAGAATGCAGAGAATGCGCTCGCCTTGGCGCGAGAAAGCCTTTCGCGGCATGAGCGGAAAACGGCTGGAGCTGTAAAGCAGATCGGGAAATTTTCAACGACCAAGATCGGTTTAAAAGAATTCGGGCTATACGAAACAAGCACAACGGGCGGCGCTTTAAAAACCCGCACAGCCGTTTTTATTTCCTCGCTTGGCAATTACTACGAATTTGCGCTTGTGCCACTGAATGTAAGTGGAAAGGCAATTCCGCCAGAAAGCGAATTCAATAAAATTTTCCGTTCAATCCTGGCGACGATACAGTTTTAAAAAGCAAACCGTAAAAAAATGAACTTTTCACCTGATACTGAAGCCGTCCTACAATTCCTCGACGGCACCACGAATAATAATTTGCGTAAGCGCAACGACCTTGGCACAATCCTCGAGGTTGGCGCTGAAAATGACGCTTTTGAACTGGTGAATTCGATTATTTTTACTGGCTCGGCATTGTGGAAATTATTTAATACTTTAAAAAAAACCGGGCCAAACGCTGAAGGCTACAAAGTGCTGGAGACTGAATTTGCTAATGTAATGAACGACTTGCGTGCACAGCTTGCCGAAATCGCAGGATTTGCCGATGAGCAGACAATCACCCGTTTTGAAAATGTGTATCTCGGCGTGAATGGGGGTGTGATCCGCAACCTGACCGACCTTGCGCACGATCTTGGGGCTTTAAAAAGCGTACAGAACGATCAGAAATATTCGGGCAGCGATGACGCTCCGCCCATGGAAAATTAAGCCAGATTTTTTAAAAGCAATGCGGATCCTTAAAATTGTAGCGGGCACATTTTTCATTTTGCTGGGCGGCGTTTTCGTGCTCATTGCATTTCGCGTGATGATCTCGCCACCAAAGGAAGGCACGGGCATTGACATTATTACAATCTCGCTGCTTCTAGCTATCATGCCGTTTGTGCTTGGTGCATGGCTTTTAAAAGATTTGTGGTTAAAGCGGAATAATCACGAAATTCATTAATAAAAGATCAGAATTATGGCAGCTTTTAAAAGAATTCTTGGTATAATGCTGATGACAGTCGGGTTTGCAGGTGCACTGATGGCCCTCGCGATGCTTTTTGATCCTGAAATTGAGGATCCGGCCGGAACGTCAATCTTTACATTCGCTTTCTCTTCCCTTTTTTTAATTCCTGGCTTCTTGCTCTTTAAAAACTCGCGCAATAAAGCACAGTTGTCTAAAACTGAACGCATGGAAAAGACTTTTTATGCAGTGCTTCATAGCAATTCTCTCGCCGCAATCTCTGATTACGATTTTGCAGTTCAGAACAAAGTATCACGACAGGAAGCCCGTGAATTCCTAGAGAAGAAAGCGCTTGAACTGGGCGCCTCAGCTGACGCGAATGACCGCGGTATGGTTGTATATCATTTTGGCGGGTAATTTAAAAAATCCCTCATGACCCTTTTTAAAAGAATTCTCGGCATCGGTCTCACAATTTCTGCATTAGTACAGCTTCTTAGCGCTATCGGCTCCTACCAGGGCGGCAAAAAACCGAGCCGTTCCATGGCTCTTGGACTGGTGGCCACGGAAGCGCTCGGTGCGTACGGCATCTGGCTAATGGTGCAGTCTTTTAAAAAAGCCGGAAATAAAAACAGCAGCGATCAGGCCTGACCGCCGCCTTGCAATTGCTTTTTCCTGAACCAGCCTTTAAAATTTCTCCGCCGGAAAACACGATGTTTTAAAAGAGCTTTCAACGCGCCCCTTTTGAAAATGTCATTTTTGAAACCTTTGCGCCAATCTGTCTTAAAACCGCCCTGCATTCATTTATTCATTTCCGCCAATTCTTTAAAAAGCTCTTTTTCCTGTGCGCTGAGGTTTTTGGGGATCTGCACCTGCAAGCGCACGTATAGGTCACCATGCACACTTTCCTTGCCATAGTGCGGCATTCCCTGGCCTTTCAATTTTAGCATTTGTCCCTGCTGTGCTTCCGCGGGAATAGTTACTTTCAGCTTTCCGCGGAATGTAGCAATTGTGGCCGCACCACCGAGAATTGCCGTATAAAGGTCAATCGGCAGATCGGCAAAAAGGTCATCGCCACGCCGCTCGAAAACATCATTCTTCTCGATGGTCACGCCGATTAGCAGGTCGCCTGCCGGGCCGCCATTCTTGCCAGGCGCACCTTTGCCTGAAATCTTGAGTGTTTGCCCGTCAGCTATGCCAGGTTTGAATTTCACTTCAAGCTTGTGATCGCCAACCGTTACCAGGCGCGATGTGCCTTTAAAAGCTTCTTCGAGTGAAATCTCAGCATTGGCCTGTATGTCTGCGCCTTTCTGCGGACGCGCCCCACGGCGTGCGCTGCCGGAAAACCCGCCACTTCCGAAGCCACCACCGCCTCCGAACACATTCTTAAAAAAGTCGCTCATTCCGCCGAATTGTTCGCTCGAAAACCCACCACCACCAAAACCACTACCGCCTGCGCCTTGCTGCGCTGCCCATTCCTGCCAGTTGAAATCATCAGCACGGCCGCCTGTGCGCTCGTAATCACGGTAACGTGAGCCGAGCTGATCGTATTTCTTCCGTTTTTCCGGATCGCCAAGCACTTCGTACGCTTCATTTACTTCCTTAAATTTCGCTTCGGCATCTTTATTGCCCGGATTCTTATCAGGGTGAAATTCACGGGCGAGCTTGCGGAATGCCTTTTTGATCTCGTCAGCTGTTGCTGATTTGGTAACACCAAGAGTTGTGTAGTAATCTTTGAATTGCATAATAAGTGTATAATATCGTTATTTTATTGCTTGCTATACGACGAATAACAGGGTGGATTTAAGTGTGAAAATTGTTGCCAATATACAAAAAAGCGGCGAGCTCCTGTATATCCCTGTCTTTAGGTTTTTAAAAGTATCGAATCCTGCTATGGTTTTTTACCTGAACGTCTTTTGGGAATGATTCATTCAATTAATTGTTATGATGTTTTGTGACCGCAATTTTTTAAAACTTTGAATATTTGACAGCCATGGATTCATCAGACGGCACTAATGACTTGAAAGCTCATATTTTGCTTGTGGAAGATAATGAAACGGATGCTTTTGCCATCAAATCAATTTTAGAAGAAGACTATACTATATACATGGCGCGCGATAGTGCCGAAGCCATCCGGCAACTGTACCTCGCACCGATCAATGTCATTATGCTTGATATTAATCTTGGCGATAAATCTCTCAGTGGCTTCCAGCTTATTGATTATTTAAAAATGCAGGGGCGTTTTGACAATGTAAAAGTAATTGCGATTACTGGCCGCTCGCTGGAATCCATGCAGCAAAATGCATCCTTTACAAAATTCGATGCGTACTTGTATAAGCCAATTTCGAAGCCAAAGATTATTGAAGCGATAGAGGCAGCGCTGCTCTTGCGGCCAGGCCATGTAGACCTGAGCGATAATGCGGCAGAAGGCAAAGATAAAAAAAAGGCAGAAGAATGATCTTCTGCCTTTTAGTTTTTTGAAAGCAGCTTTTAAAACTATATTTTCACCGAATTAGTGTGGATCGCTTTTTCGTCAAGAAGCGCGTTTTTAAAAGGCATTTCTTCCTGGATCGCATTTTCCCTGTGTGGAGGCTCGCCGAGCAGATTTGCAATGTCCTTCACGCCTAGTACTTCTTTCTTTAAAAGTTCCTGTGCCATTGCGTGAAGCAGTTCTTCTTTCTCTTTTAAAATACGTTTTGCCTCGGCGTAGCAGTTCGTCATAATTTTCATGATCTCTTCATCAATCATCTGCTCAAGTTGTTCGGAGCGGCGCCCAACTGACTGACCGTTGCCAAGATAATCTGTTGGCGAACCGTTCTGCACAAGTGAGAGGTTGAAAAGCCGCTCACTCATTCCATATACAGTCACCATATTCCGCGCGAGCTGAGTAGCGCGCTCTAAGTCATTTGATGCTCCCGTGGAAACCTCACCGAAGACAATTTCTTCTGCCGCGCGGCCTGCCAGTAAGCCAACAATCTTGCCAATGAGTTCTTTGCGGTTCATAAGGTAGCGATCTTCCAGCGGCATGGAAAGCACATAGCCAAGAGCGCCGAAGCCCCGCGGGATGATCGAAACTTTCTGAACAACGTCAGCTCCCGGCGTGAAATATCCGGCAATGGCGTGGCCTGACTCGTGATACGCAATAGTTTTGCGTTCCTGTTTATTGATAATCTTATTTTTCTTTTCAAGCCCTGCAATTACTCGCTCGATCGCTTCTTCAAAGTCCTTCATTGCAACTTCTGACTTATTTTTTCGCGCAGCAAGAAGGGCGGCTTCATTGACAACATTTGCAATTTCCGCCCCGGCAAATCCCGGCGTCATTGCAGCTAACCGAGCCGAGTCTACCGCCATTCCAAGCTTTACATTGCGGGTGTGCACACTGAAGATATCCGTACGCCCTGCCAGATCTGGTTTGTCAGCCAGCACCTGCCTGTCAAAACGACCCGGGCGGAGAAGTGCCGGATCAAGCACATCTGGCCTGTTAGTAGCCGCCATGACAACGACGCCAAGCCCAGAATCAAAACCATCCATTTCTACAAGCAGCTGGTTAAGGGTATTTTCGCGTTCATCCTGTCCGCCTGTCTGCGAATTATTTGAGCGTCGCTTGCCGATTGCATCTATTTCATCAATAAAAATAATGCATGGAGCTTTTGCTTTTGCCTCAGTAAAAAGGTCACGAACGCGTGCCGCACCTACGCCTACGTACATTTCCACAAAGTCCGAACCGCTAATGGAGAAAAACGGAACACCTGCCTCGCCTGCTACAGCGCGCCCCAAAAGAGTTTTGCCTGTGCCTGGAGGGCCGATGAGCAGAATGCCTTTTGGCATTTTGCCGCCGAGGTGTGTATATTTGTCCGGCGTTTTTAAAAACTGCACTACTTCGCTTACTTCCTCAATTGCTTCGTCCACGCCGGCAACGTCTTTAAATGTCACCTTACGCGCATCATCAGTTGCATAAACTTTCGCTTTATTGCGCCCGACCTTCATAATGCCGCTGCCGAGATTGTTCAGCTTTCCTGACATCACAAGAATAATAAAGCAGATGAGGGA
>DASPKH010000379.1:0-4441 GCA_035628175.1 Patescibacteria group bacterium | reverse complement strand
AATCCTGAAAGTACTCAGCAGGAAAGTTTTAAAGCCGGAAATACTAAAGAGCAAATTCTGCATCCTCATATTTCGCTATCTGAAAGTGATTTGAATCAGACATCGTTATCAATTAATCAAAGTCAGGAAAACATTCAGGCGGGAAAAAACTTTAAAACTTCGCCTCTATCTCTTTATGGAAGCGAGCCGAACACTGATTTTAAAAAGGAACAAGTTGTAGTAGAATCAACCATCTCTCATAATCCACATATTGAAGTTCCGGTACAAATTCACTCGTCCTGGATCATGCAGGCAGCCTTCAGCTCTATGGCTGCACTGCAGAATACTGCTTTTTCTGAAGAGCAGGTATACATTACTTCATCTGTTCTGGCAAAGGAAAATCCGTTTGCTTTGCAGCTTCACGGTGCAAGCGCCGATTTCAAAAATGCTAATCTTACCTTTCTTGCATTGTATGATGTTTCCGCTGCTGACAGGTTTGGCCTTGAAGCCGGTCGCGAGAACTTCATACAGAATTTTTCCCAGTCAGTAAATGGACAGACTATTCGTACTACACAGCTTGTGCCGGTGACGACACTTGGTGTGGTTTATCAACGATCCCTTTCAGGTATCATTTCTTCAGACTGGCTGGTACCTTTTGCCCAAGGGTATCTTGGTTCCTCGGCTGAAGGTGTCATTCTTACGAAATTATCTACCGGTGCGAATATTCGCGTAACAGGCAGCTTTATACTTATGCTTGGAGCAGAAGCCGCCTATGCGCCGCTCTCAAAACAATATAATTCCCGGTATCAACTTGTGGCAGGCGCAGGAATGCAGTTTTAAAAGTTTACAGTTTTAAAAGACCATAAAAAAGCCGTAATGCTTATCGAGTATTACGGCTTTTTATTTTGGGGATTCACAGGCCCTGTAGTAGGATACGTCTTCGTTCTTCTATTGCTTTTAAAATCTCTCGCTTTTCATCATCATCTGCCCGGCCCCAGCGGGCTATCTCATCAAGCGTGCGCCAGCAGCCTATACACACATTTAATGATTGATCCATAGAGCAGATTTTTATACAAGGCGATGTAATCATAGGGAGTATACTTTTTAAAAACTATTGCAACAACTTTTGCAATGAATCACGCTGCCAGTCGCTCCATGAGCGCGCCTCGAAACGCTTTTGAAAACGCTCGCGGTTTGCTGTATTACCTTCTATGAGGAGTTTTATCGCATCAGCCCCTGTTCCGGCAAGACGCCTGTTGAAATGCGCTGCGGCATCAAGGAGATTATCCGCGACGGCATCATCTATATATGCAAGCTGTTTTAAAGCATCAATAGCAGCTTGCCGTGTCCTAAATTCAAACGAACTACTGGCCATGTGGATGAGATTGCGCAGGGCAGTTTTATCGCCATACCAAGATTTAATATGAAGCCGCTTGATGAGTATGCGGTTATTCTGCCCGTTGTCATTTTCCGTCATCTCCAGATAGCGGCTTGCATCATCGCGAAAATTCCATGTGAGCCGCTGAACTGCTGTTTCTACAATAGAATAGGACGAATCGTTTAAAAGCGTTTCAAGGTCTGACTGCAAAGGTTTGTATAATGTCGGTAAAAAATTGATGACAGTACGGCGCACATCTGCATGGGGATCGCGGATAGCACGTCTGATAAAGGCTAGCCCCGCATCCGAGGAATCCTTTAAAAGCTGGTAGACAGCCTCAGCACGCAGCTGCGGGAAACTTTCCTTATCATATACAGCGCGTAATACGTCGCGTTTGTCCTCAAGCGGTATACTGTCTGTACGCAACGTCAGTAGTGCGTCGTAGCGGTCTATCATATTTGGCGCTTTTAAAACCTGTTCCTTTAACTCGCTCGGCTGTTTTTTAAAAGTTATATTTTTTAAAACATAAGAACCCGGATCAAAAAGTACAAATGCAACAGGTTTATCGCCGGGATTGGGAATGGAAATGCTGTGTTCTTTTTCATTGATCTTTATACGCTGTGAAGTTTTCGTGCCGTCAGCATAATGCGCTTCAATAACTATAGGCATTGAAAATAGCCGTATAAGCTCATCTGTTCTGTGCACTTGCGAAACTGAGACAGTTGTTTGTCCCGGCGTCATTGTATTATAGTGAACTTCATAGTGTGGTTCGCCGCCACGGTACAGCCACTGGTCAAAAAACCAGTCCGGGGTGAGCCCAAGCGTATCCTGGAAGGAATGATACAGGTCGTGCGTTTCAACCGTTTTATACGGGAATTTTTTTAAAAAGTGTGTAATAACGCGCCTGTATTCATCTTCGCCAAATGTGTACATCATCATGTCCAGCACCGCCGAGCCCTTTGGATATATCCTTGCCTGTCCGGAGCGAGTGTGCACGATGGGCAGCGAATCGCGGCGCGAGGCCGCTAGCGCTTGGTTGTGCTCGCTGCGGCGTTCCCACTGGTAATCATCTTCGCCGAAATATTTCCTTTTAAAAAGCTTCGGGTAAAATGTTGCAAAACTTTCCTGGAGCCACTGGTGCTTTGTATGCCGCGCTGTGACATAATCGCCAAACCACTGGTGTGTAAGCTCATGCACATTGGTGCCGATGTAGTTGCGGTCGAGGAAAGCGCGTGCATCTGTATGATAAAAATCGCCAAAAACAGTTGCCGTTGTATTCTCCATTGCGCCGGACATATAATCTTGTACAGGGATCTGTGCGTAGGTTTCCCATGGATATGGCACGCCTAGCTCTGCCTCCAGGAAATCCATCGCCTCGGTGGAATACCGGTACATCGGCTCTACATGGCTAGGGAATTCAGGATAATACCAGAGATTAAGAGGCACGCCGGATGCTGATTTCCGTTTATCAATTGCATATTTCCCGATGCCAAGCATGAGAAGATAGCCTGTATGTGGTTTTGTCATGGCGTAATGCCACGTTTTTGTGCCATTACCATTGTCCTTTTCTTTTAAAAGCAAGCCGTTAGACAATACCTGATACTCCTTTAAAAATGTTACGATCGTTTCTGTCATCATTTTGTCGTTGGCGTCGTCGTACATTGGTATCCAGTAACGGTTATCAAACTGCTGGCCCTGCGTCCAGATCTGCTTGCGGCTAATATTTTTCGCGTCATTCCAGCCGATAAAATAAATGCCTTTATGTGGCGTGGCTTCGTACTCAAATACAATACTGTCACGTGAACCCCACGAAAGCGCAGGTTTCGGGAAAACGTTCACGCCCAGTGAGTCGGTTTTAAAAACAATATCGCGTCCATTTAAAAGTACTTTTTTAATCGTAATACCAGGTGCATCGAAAAAGATAGAATCTACAGATTTGCGTAGTGGTGAAAACCTGTGCGTAACACGGCCCAGCACACGGCCTTCACGCTCTTTAAAAGAAACCTCCACGCGCATATTTTCAATATCGAGCACGCGCTCACGAGGTTCTGAGCCGGGCTCGTAAACATGGGTAGCAGTCAGCACCTGTGCAGTAGCATTCAAACTAAGAAGTGCCAATAGTGAAGCGGTAATAAAGAGAGTTTTCATGCGGAAACGGGCTTTGCGGAAGCAGAAGTGCTTTTAAAAAAGTAACTGAAAATGATAAAAACTAAATACATTGCAATGTACGAATTTTTCACTGAGTTTCGTGGTAAATTTGTACGATCTTTTAAAAAGTTAATTAAGAAATTATGAGACACCTGATAACTGCCGCCATCTGCGGCCCTATATTTTACTGGCTTCAGCTGGAATTCAGGAAATTCGGGAAAGGCACTAAAGAGGACGATGCACGCGTCGCAATGCGTGTAGCACTTGGAATAATGGGGATGGCACTCCTTTTTTTTATTCTGCCAGTACTTATCGGCAACATGAATGAGTAAAAACTGTAATTTAAAAGAAGGTGGTGTAGTAGCTGCTCACTTTTAAAAACATACTATTAAAATTTCACTCCTTAAATACTGGCAGATCCACAATGAATGACGCACCGCGACCGTATATGCTTTCGCAGATAATTGTGCCATTCATCTGCTCCACAAGACGCTTTACAATAGAGAGCCCGAGGCCAGTGGAGGATTCGCCGCCAGTGGGCTGTGCCGAAAGGCGAGAGAACTTTTTAAAAAGATTATTTTTGTCCTTTTCTGTCAGTCCCGGCCCTTCGTCTTTGATGGTAAACCGGATGGCCTGTCCATGCGCTTCAAACCACATATAGACTTTCGATAGTGGCGGTGAGTATTTTACTGCATTAGAAATTAAATTGTCAAGTACCTGAGTGATGGCATTTTCGTCGCCAGCGACAGCCGTAGAGAAATCCGGTCTTGTGTATATTATCTGGATATGTTTTCCTTCAGCGTGCCGTACATTATACTGCTTGGCGATCTCGGCGATCATCGAAAATTCCACACGTTCTTTTTTCAAGATCAGTCGCCCTTCTTCTATCGCGTTCACGTCAAGAAGCTTTTTGATCAGCTCAAACATCCTCTCTGC
>DASPKH010000378.1:0-4596 GCA_035628175.1 Patescibacteria group bacterium | reverse complement strand
AAATGGCACAACGGCTTTAAAAATTTCGTATTCGTATTATGGCAATGAGCGTACGGTCCGCACGCCGCATGTGAACCGGTTTCACGCGTCAATTTTCCCGGTAGCGTGTATGTTTTACGTGGATGGGCGGCAGGATGAAATTCATCATGTGATCCTGCATCACGATAGCAATGAGTGGAAGGAAGTTTCGACAGCGCTTTCTCCGGTGAATTCTTTTAAAAACGGCGGCAAGGTGATTCTTGGCGCTTTAAATTATGATATTCTTGCGGACTCGCCGATTGAAATTGGCAATCAGCAGGTGCGCACGTTTGAGCATCTTGGCGCGAAACATGAAGTTGCGCTTGTGAGCCAGACGTCGTTTGACGTGGACTGGCTGACGGAGCAGACAAAGGAAATCGTTCGCGTAGAAGCCCATTTCTTTGGCGGGCTGCCGTATGATCGCTATGTGTTCATCGTTCATGTTGTGCCGAATCTCTATGGCGGTTTGGAGCATGCGCGCTCGAGCGTGAATATGGTAGATGTTGGCGCGTTTTCCGACAAGACAAAAGCAATTCAGCTTTTGTCACTGTTGTGCCACGAATATTTTCACACGTGGAATGTAAAGCGCATTCGCCCGCGCGAACTGGGGCCTTTTGACTACACGCGCGAGAATTACACGCGGATGCTATGGCTGGCAGAAGGTTTTACGTCGTATTACGATGACCTGCTGACGTACCGCTGCGGATTTTACACGCGCGATGAATATTTAAAGAATATCGCAAAAGACCATTTAGGAAAATTAGCGCGTGTTCCCGGCAGAAAGGCAATGTCGGTGAAGGATTCGTCGCAGCTAGCGTGGGTGAAACTGTACCTGCCGACGCCTGATTCGGGCAACCGCTTTCCGTCGTATTACTTAAAAGGCGGCGTAATCGCGATGCTGCTTGATTTTTATATTATTGAAAAATCTGGCGGCGCGAAAACGCTTGATGACGCTGTTCGTGCGATGTGGGATTTGTATTTAAAACGTCCTGAACTGGGTTTGACCGAAGATGAAGTGATTGATATTACTGAGAAATCTACAGGCGTTGCCGTACGTGAGTTCTTTTTAAAAATGCTGGATGGACGCGATGAACTGCCCTATGAAGAAGCTTTTAAAAACTTTGGGCTTGTTGTAAAAGAAAAACAGGTGAAAAAGGAAACGGAGAAATTCGGCGAAAAGCGCACGTTTTTAAAACCATCAGAGAATTTTTTTACAGGTTTGACGTTAAAAGATGGAGCGGCGCTGACGGTTGCAGCGGTTGAAGCGAATTCTCCGGCTGAGCAGGCGGGAATTGGCGTGGATGACGAGATCATTGCAGTAAACGGGATTCGCGTTACGAACGTCAGAATGTTTGAGGAGACGCTTGCGTGGAATTCTCAAAATGCTGAAATTACAGCAGCAGCTGAAGGTAAATTGTACAGTGCGGCTTTAAAACCTATTTTTAAAACCGAGTTTGAAATAACAGTAGATCCAAACGCAACAGTGGAACAGAAACAACTGCTTGATATTTGGTTGAAGAGGGGCTAGCCATTGGCGGTTAGCTTTAAAAACACAAGTCAATAGCCAGATGCAAACAGCTAATCGCTTTTAAAAACTATGATATTTTTAAAAAGAAATATTCTTTTTCTGACGGTTGGAGTCCTTACTGCGACGCTGGGCGGCTGTCGCACATACGACAATGCGACAACGTATTTTAATACGTACTACAATGCGAACAGGCTGCTGGAGGAGTCCAAAGAAGAATTTGAATTCCAGGATGAAGGGCGCAGAAAACTGCCGCGTGTGCTTGTGCCGGATATGAAAGGAATGACATTCACCGAACTGGTGGAAGGGCAGCCTGCGTTTTTAAAGGAATATATTATTGACCAGCAGAAACTTCAGCCGGTGCGCATCAAGGTGGATTCTATCATTATAAAAGGCTCGAAAATCCTTGCCCTGCACCCACAGTCAAATTATATTGAAGGATCGCTTTTTCTGATGTCGAATGCATACTTTTTCCGAAGTGAATGGGTGCCCTCGCAGATCAAGGCGCAAGAAGCCGTGGAGCAATTTCCGACAGGGAAGTTTTCGCCGGACAATCACCTGATCCTTTCAAAAAGCCTGCTTATCCAGAAAAAATATTCGCAGGGCGAGATTATGCTTTCGCGCACAGTAGACGTTGCGTGGCAGCAGGAGCGCTGGGATGTACTTTCCGAGGCATTTCGCCTTCAGGCAGAAACGGCGCTGTTACGCCGAGATATGGAGGGCGCTTTAAAACCATATAGGCAGGCAATAGCACAAAGCAGCAATGGACAACAACAGGCGCGCTGGCAAGTGGAACTTGCGTCTTTGCTCTATCGTATGGGGCGCTTTGAAGAGGCAGAACAGAATTTCGCTAAGGCGCGTGAGTATAATCCGGATGTGATGACGACATATGAAGCAGATCTTTATCGCGCTGCTTCCCTTATTCGGCTTGGACAGATTGCTTCGGCAGAAACTATCCTGAGTGAGCTCGAGCGTAATGAAAACTATACAGAATGGAAATCGTATACATTTGCGCAGCGGATGGCAATTGCCCGCGAAAAAGGCGATGATCAGAAATGGGCTGAAGCTGAAAAGCATGCCGATACATCATTTGTAGGCAGCAAGGCTATTTTTGCAGCTCACTTTGAGCGCGGAATGAGCTTGTATGAAAAAAATGATTTTGTGCGGGCGCGCCTCTCATTTGCCCGTTCTAAAACATCGCGCTCGCCTGTATTTGATGCTTCAGCGCGATACTACACGCTTTTGAACACACTTGAAGAAAAACAGCGCAATGCTTTGCCTTTGCTGCGTGCTTTTAAAAAGATACAGATGCCAGATGACAATAGGCTAAAATTATCACGCGATCTTTTTGATCTGGCACGAGTGCATGAGCAGCTTGGCAATAATGATTCTGCTGAGTATTACCACGAATGGGCTTTTAAGGCCGCACCTGATACAAGTCGTGAACGCAGCCGTTTTGTGTATGGCTATGCCAGAAGTATAGTAGATAGCGATCCTGATAAGGCTGATTCATTATTAGAACTGATCGTATATCATAATGATGACTTTGGCGCTGATGCCAGACGGATCCTTGGCTTTACGGCCGATGCACTGATTGATTCAGTTGCTGAACTCTACCTTTCGGGCGCGCGTTTCCGTGCCATTGGCGATTTTGCGTATGCCGCAAGGCAATTTAATAAGGTTGTAAAGGCTGATAGCATGAGTGATTTTGCGCCACGGTCGCTTTATGCCCTTGGATGGATGTTCGAAAATCAGGTGCATCGTAACGACAGCGCAATCTTTTATTATACGTGGCTTACAGAAAAATATCCTGATTCAAAATATGCACAGGATATACGCTATGGCCTGCAATATGCAGTTGCTCTTCAAAAAGGGTTCAATCCGGATTCGATCCTTTCTCCGGGTAGTGCGCTTCCTGTAAAAGAGGAAAAAGGAGATATTCCTGTAGACCAACGCTTAAGCATCCCCGATGATAAGCTTCTACAGGCTCCCTCCGGGTCAGGCAGTCGCCTTCGCTCACGTCCTGGCACAAATCTACCGGTAATGCCGCGCTCCATGCCAAATACGCAACTTCCGCAAAGCGAACCATCGCCTATACCTCTTCCATCAGAAGGTAGCGAGCCAGAGCAACCAGTCACGACAGGGAAGAAACCGTAACTCAGGAGAGACTGTCGATATCATAAAAGGTGCGTTTGTATAGGCGCACCTTTTTTTATTAGCGTCCCCCTTTTGTAAAAGATGAATCGCGATTGGTTGCAATTTATGTAGATGGGCTTCATTTCATAATATTTTTGCTTGCTGTTATTTATAAAAATTTTCTAAATTGGTAACCTTTTCCAAAGAACGCACAACTCAGATAAATTGAAAAATAACAATTATATCGATAATGAGACAATAGCTCAGCTTGCCAAGCAGCTCGCATGGTATAAATCATTTTTTGACAATGCTGCTGATGCTATGCTGATAGTACAGCCCGAGACATGGAGCGTATTGGACTCTAATGAATGTGCGGGAAATCTTATTGGGGTACCATGTGATGAATTGATAGGAATGCCATTGCCTCAATTCAGGAGGATTTTTAAACTTCTGATGAAATCTAATTCGCCAAATGTACTAAGCGAACTCACCCTTGAAACCGCAGCTGGCGAAGAACTTATGGTAGAAGTAAGCGCGCGGTTTGTGGAATATAATGGGCAGCGATTAATCCAGGCTATTGCCCGTGACGTAAGTGAGCGACGTGCTCTCACTGACAAATTAATTCAGGCAGACAAACTTGTCTTGCTTGGGCAGCTATCAGCAGGAGTAGCACATGAAATCAGAAATCCCCTTGCGGCAATCAATTTAAATCTTCAGTTATTACAAAGAACTTTACCTCAGGACAGTCCAGATGCGCTTCAGGTACGCACAGCTCTTCAGGGAGTGGAGAGAATTGCACGTATTGTCGACTCTACCTTAAACTTTTCACGTCCGGCCAATCCGGTTGTTGAACCAGAGAACCTTAATGCACTGGTTCTCAATTCCCTGGAGCTTGTCAGCGCTACACTTAGAAGGAA
>DASPKH010000377.1:0-7497 GCA_035628175.1 Patescibacteria group bacterium | reverse complement strand
AGGCGCATGACAAAAATAAGATTCTGCACTTCCTTTGGGAAATTGCCATAGCGGTCGCGCATTTCGCTTGTGAGCAGGTTGAGCTGGTCTTCGGTTTTCGTCTGGTAGAGGCGTTTGTAAAACTCGTAGCGTTCGGTATCGCGCGCGATGTACGAACCCGGCAGGAGAGCGTCAGCATCAAGGTCAATCGCAATATCTTCGTTGACAAATTCCTCTTCGTACACCGCGTCTTCCTTGTCTTTAAAGAGCTCGTGGAATTCTTCAATTTTCAATTCACGAATTGCTTCGTCAAGGATTTTCTGGTACAATTCAAATCCCATTTCCATGATGAAACCACTCTGCTCACCACCAAGGAGATTTCCAGCACCACGAATTTCCAAATCGCGCATGGCAAGCTGAAAGCCGCTCCCAAGCTCAGTATGTTCTTCCAATGCCTGCAAACGTCGCAAAGCTGTTCGCGAAATAATATGAACCGGCGGAATAATCAGATAGCAATATGCCTGTGTATTCGAACGCCCGACACGACCTCGTAACTGGTACAATTCTGCCAAACCAAAATGATCAGCGCGATTGATGAACATCGTATTCGCGTTCGGAATATCAAGCCCGGATTCAATAATCTTTGTCGCAATCAGCACATCAAATTTCCGCTCCAGAAATCCTTCCATGATGTCTTCCAGATGCTCCGTTGGCATTTGACCATGCGCGATAGCGGTCTTAATCGTTGGTACAATCTGGTGAAGTTTCGCCGCGATGTAATCCAAATCGGCAATTCTGTCGCTCACAAAAAACATCTGCCCGCCGCGTCGCATTTCCAGCTCAATTGCATCACGCAGCATATCGTCGTCCCATTGCGCAATTGCTGTGTCAATCGGCAGGCGGTTTCGCGGCGGAGTTTCGATGACGCTCAAATCGCGCGCGCCCATGAGCGAGAAATTTAAGGTGCGCGGAATTGGCGTTGCGGTCAGCGTGAGAGTATCAACTTCCACGCGCATCTGGCGCAGCTTTTCTTTGGCACCAACGCCAAAACGCTGTTCCTCATCAATTACGAGCAGTCCTAAATCTTTAAAAAGCACATCTTTTGAAAGAATTCGGTGCGTACCGATAAGAATATCGACTTTTCCTTCCGATAATTTCTCTAAAACTTCTTTTTGCTCAGCTTTTGTGCGGAAGCGCGACAAAACCTCAACGGTAACGGGGTAGCGGGAGAGACGGTCTTTAAAATTGACAAAATGCTGCTGCGCAAGAATTGTGGTTGGCACCAGCACAGCCGCCTGGCGATTTGCCTGTACCGCTTTAAAAGCCGCGCGAATCGCAACCTCTGTCTTTCCAAAACCAACATCACCACACACAAGCCGGTCCATTGGCGTCGGCTCTTCCATATCTTCTTTTACTTCGGCGGTTGCTCGCGCCTGGTCTGGGGTGTCCTCGTACATAAACGCCGCTTCAAATTCCTTTTGCCACATAGTGTCTTCGGGATAGGCAAAACCCTTTTGCGCCTTGCGCTGGGCATATAGCTTGATGAGGTCACGTGCAATGTCTTTTAAACGTTTCTTCGTTTTCGCTTTTTTGCGTTCCCACTCTGCCGTTCCGAGTTTTGAAAGTTTCGGGATTTGCCCTTCTTCAGCGGAAAATTTTTGCAGTTTATTAATGTAATTCAGGTGCACGTGCAGCGTGTCGCCATCAGCAAAAATCAGCTTTACGCTTTCCTGTTTGCTCTCGCCAATCGTGATTGTTTCCAGTCCGTCAAATTTGCAAACGCCCTTATTTTCATGCACCACATAGTCACCGCGCCGCAGTTGGCTCAGTTCGCGCAACGTAATGCCTTTCGACTTTCTCCCTCGCGACTGTTGCACGCGACGTCGTTCAAAAAGCTGGTGTTCGGCAAAACACACGATTTTTTCGTCGGGCAGCACAAAACCCTGTGATACCGTTTCATCAATCCACGTAATATTTTTTAAAACGTCCGCAATTTTAAAATCAATTTCATTTCCATCCTCATCAAGTGGCATGTTTTCAAGAGCATTCACTACGAGCTCTTTAAAACGCTTGATGTGAATTCCGCCCTCAGCGCACAGAAAAACTTTCATGCTTGCTTCGCACAGTTTTAAAAGCTCACCTGCAAAATTCTGGATGGAAGCGCCAAATTTTGGTTGTGGCGTTGTTTTTACAACCACGTCAGCCGAGCCGATTGCATTAAAATGAAGCTGCTGGTAATTATCAAATTCTTTTAAAAGTTCGTGAACGTCCAAATCATGCAGCCGCTGCGCAATCGCTTCGGGTGAATCCAGCACAAAAAGCGTGTCCTTCGGGAAGTACGAAAAAATGTTCGTTTCCGGCGTTTTTTCATCGGAATGGAACATGTGCGCGATGAATTCAACCGCCGGATGCTCACGAATACTACGCTGTGAAAGCGGGTCAAACTCGCGAATTGAATCCACTTCATCGCCCCAAAACTCAATCCGCAGCGGATTTCCAAAGCCAATTGGGAAAATATCCACGATGCCGCCGCGCACCGCCATATCGCCCGTGAACGCCACAAAATCCTTTCTTTCAAAACCCTGTAGTGCGAGATTTGTAACGAATTCATCAAACTCAATTTTCATCCCTTTCGCTATTGCCAGGTGATGCTTATCTACCTCGTTCGGCTTCGGAACGTCATACAGCAAAACTTCCGGCGTCAAAATCGCAACAGCATTGGGCTCTCGGTCAAGCACAGCCAGCGATTCCACGACATTAAGCAATCGTGTATCGAGCTGCTCTGCCGAATGGCGCAGATTTTTATCAGGTTCAGCAAAAAGCGCCACATTCTCAGCGCCAAGCATGAGCTGCAAATCGTGTAAAAGCTCATTGGCCTCATCACGGCTTGCAGCTATTACCGCAAAACGTCGCGGCTCAATCTGCCACAACGCACCTAGTGTTGCCGAGCGCGACGAACCTGACAGGGTTTTTGCCGACGTTTTTAAAGCCTTCTGGCTAATGCGCTCATGCAGCGATTTCACAAAAGGAAATTTTGCAAATGCTTTTAAAAGCGGCTGAAAAGGAGAAGTTGGAGTACTCACAGAAATAGTTATAGACTTTTTAAAACGCGGAAAAGCTGCGACCGTACTTTGGTGCAGCATGATTGTAAAAGGTTAAGTTTTAAAAACTCCCGAAACTACGAAAAGGTTTTGGGAATATTATAAAAAATGATGTAATTTTGTTTCCGACCCGTAAGTCATTTTAAAAAGTTCACCGTCTTATCTTCTTTTAAAACAACAGGTTCAATTATGGCAGAAGCAACAACTATGGCAGCTCCGCAAGGTAATGTCTGGGCGCAGGCGATTCGCCCGTTTTCATTTACGGCATCGGTGGTGCCGGTGACGGTTGGCGCGATGATAGCGCTCTGGTACTCGCGCGCTGGCGTGATGAATAACGACATTATGTGGATAATTTTTCCGCTGGTCGTGATTTGTTCCGTGCTTTTCCAGGCGGGCACGAATCTCGTGAGCGACTACTACGATTATCAAAAAGGCATTGACCGTGAGGGAACGATGGGTGGTAGCGGCGTTCTCGTCGGCAAAATGATTGAGCCAAAGAAGATTTTACGCGCAGGCCAGATGGCGTTTTTGGCGGGTTTCCTGCTTGGCCTGGTAATGGTTGCTGTGCGCGGAACAGATATTCTTGTGCTTGGAATTATCGGGCTTTTAGGAGGTTATTTTTATTCGAATACAGCTTTTGGCTACAAATATCTTGCGCTTGGCGATTTGCTCGTGTTTTTTCTGATGGGGCCCTTTATGGTGTTGGGTTCGTACTTTGTGCTGACGGGCGAATGGGCGTGGAATGTATTCTATATTTCGCTGCCGATCGGATGCCTCGTGACGGCAATTCTTCATGCTAATAACCTAAGAGACATTGACGACGACCGTGCTGCGGGTATTCGCACGATGGCAAATATCATCGGACTGGAAGCTTCAAAAAAATACTATGCTGCGCTGGTATTGGGTGCATATGCAATTGTTGTTGCACTTGTCCTTTTAAAAATCCTTGAACCGTGGGCGCTTGTTGTATTTATAAGCTTGCCGCCCGCCTTAAAAAATATTAAAGCTATTAATGCTGTTGACCCGAATAACTCAAAAGCTGCAGGCATGATTGATATAGCCACAGCGCAACATCACGCGCCATTTGGCTTATTGCTTGCTGTTGGACTGGCGTTGTCGGCTTTTTTTTAAAGATAACGTTTTAAAAACACATCAACTAAAATATAGCAAATGCGTATATTCGGGCGCTTTTTATAAGCCACGATTATACGCATTTTTCTTTTAAAAAACTGTCTATGAAAAAACTCTATATTGGTATTGTCCTTGCCGCGATTTTCTGGTTCTTTTTATTTGCTCCTTTTACAGAACTTTCCTATACGATTCACCACCAATATTTCTGGCCGGTAATGGCACTCGCTACAGCCGTGCTGACGGTTTTTGCTTTGAATATTCAGCGTGACCGTTTGAAAGAATTATTCCATTTTGAGGTGAAGCATGTGCTAATTGGCGTTGCGCACGCGATATTTCTCTATGGGTTTTCGCGGCTGGGTGTAGTCATTGCGACATGGATGTTTGATTGGGCACAACCGCAGATTGAGGCGATTTACCAGACACGTTCGCAGCTCAGTCCGTTTATAATAGCTCCACTCTTGTTTTTCTGGATCGGGCCATCAGAGGAAGTCTTCTGGCGCGGATTTGTACAGAACCGCCTGATGGAAAAGCTGGGAGAGTGGAAGGGAACCATTGTCGCTATTTTGCTCTACGGCGGCGTACACATCTGGGCTTTAAACCCGATGCTGCTGCTGGCGGCAATTGTGCTCGGAACGCACTGGAGCATAATGTATAAGCGCACGAAATCGCTATGGCCGGGTATTATTTCACATGCCTTATGGGATACAGCAATATTTGTGATTTTCCCGGTGACCTTTCATTAAGTGTTAGTAACGGGCGGCTTTTAAGTTGTCCGTTTTGCTTTTGTGTTGTACCATCAGGCTCCAATCATCCCACAATCATACTGCATATCCCTACTTTCTAACCTTTCACTTGGTTTTATCTTTATCTATGTTTGTCATGCATATTGATGTATTTTTTACATGGTTATATTACATATTAACCCTTATATAAGCTGTTTTGAAATACTATCTTACCTTTCTGGTTTTGATATTTGCTATGAATATCTATGCCCAGGAACAATCTCCATCGGTGAAAACCCCGATTCCAATTTCAATACCGGCAGAGTGGGAGGAAGTGCAGGCTATCCTAGTCTCATGGCCTTTCTTGAGTCATACTGAAAATAATGATCCAGCCGAAGTCCATGAATATTACCTGAAGTATGTCACTGTATGGGCGAAACTTGCTGAGGCCGTTCAAAAAGAATGCTCAATCTGGATTCGGGTGTACAGGCATGAAGATACGCTCGCTGTCAAATCGATATTAAATGATTATAAAGTAGCGCTCACAAACTACAAATTTATAGTTTATCCCGGTGATAATTTTTGGATTCGGGATTATGGCCCACTATGTATTTACTATGGAGATCGTGATAGTATTGGCGTTATAGATACGCGATATTTAAAACAAACAACGAATTATTTCACAGATGCCTTACCTTCGCATATTACTGCGGTACTAAAAGCCAAACCTTTTAAAACCAAACTTGTTTATGAAGGCGGAAATATTAAAACAGACGGTTTTGGAAATAGCTTCTTTACATCGGAGGTATTTCGTGATAATACAAAACTCAATATCTGGCCACAGAAGACTACTCTTGATACGATGCGTTCAGTTTTTAAGGCGGGGTCGCTGACAGAATTACATGCATTGGTGTGTGATGGTGGGACAGGGCATATTGACATGTTTTTTGAAATGCTTGACGAGCAGACCATTGCTCTTGCTGAATATCCCGATAGCATCCATATTCCTGACCGGGATATTCTTGTGCGGAACCGAAAAATACTTGAATCAAAACTTTCTGTGTATGGCGAACCGTACAAAATTGTCCGCATGCCAATGCCAGACCCGGCAAATAGTGACTTCTCAGGAACCAGTTGTAAGGATTTGAACAGAGATCCCCGAACGTATATGAATGGGATTTTTGTCAATAAATCATATATTGTACCGATTTTTTCACCCGATACTTTGATCAATACAACTGATGCTGAAGCCATCGCTGTTTTAAAAAAGAATCTTCCGGGCTATACGATTGTTCCTATTGATTCCCGAATCCTGAGTGTCTCGATGGGCGGCATCCACTGTATCACGTCACAGATCCCTGCTGAAAATCCGATCCGTTTTAAAATGAAAGATGTTCCCCGCAGCACCATGCCACTTGTAGAAACATATCCAATTTCAGTTGAAATTACCAATAAAGATAATATCAAGACTGCACAACTGACTACTCGTAAACGAGGTGCCACCTGGTCAGGCCAGTTTTTAAAACTTAATCAGCGGGGAAGTGTGAATCTGGCAAAGACCACTGATAAAATATTCCATGGTGAGATTGATGGATCGTTTCTGACAGTAGGAGACACTGTTGATTATTATTTTTCGGCTGAAAGTTTTAATGGAAAAAAAATGACAAAGCCAATAACAGCACCGGATGGATATTATTCGTTTGTCATTGTTGAGGCCGCCAAACATCAGACGGGTGAGCTTATGCAGGTACCCTTTTTCAAAACTGAAGTTGCAGAAAATGATTTGAAATTTCATATTATATCTAATAAAGTACCAGAGCTAAATGAAGCCGAACCAGCGCGGCAACTTTTTCCACACGATGTACGCTAAATACCATGCCTTGTGGAACATATTTCTAAAAGTTTGCTGTTACAAGGTGCAGAACAGCTTTTAAAACCCTTTATAAATTCCACATGAAAAAAGCATCGAAACTTTTGCTATTTACTTCCAAAGAAGATTGGGCTTTTGAGCACGTGTATGAGTTTCAGCCCCATGACCATTTTAAAATCAGCTCAAATGAGTCAGGTGAACTTTCGGTCAATATTCATCCGGAACAATCACCATCGGATAACGCACTTTTTTCGTTACCTGTGGAAAAGTCCAGAACAAAGTCGGGCGTAATTACAGCGTATCGTCATGAGAAAATTACTGAAAAAGAGAAAAAGGATCTTTTACTTCACGGTAAACTGCGCGAAATAACAGCAGAGGATGACCGCCTGCCATTATAATTTCTATATTATCCCTTCGTAACAAATGTACAAAGCAGTTTTAAAACTGCTTTTTTGTTTTTTAACCCATTGGGAAATTTCTTAAAAATTTATTTATTTTGTTAATAAAAACACTACTTTCGTGATAAAAGAGTTCATTACAAACTTCTTTTCTATTAAAAACTTAATACCTATGCAGCTTCGCTTTAAAGCCGATCGCCGTACACTAGCGTACATGGCTATTACCACAGTGCTTTTCTTTGTACAGTGGAATCTCAATACGTTCAATCCTTTGTTGTATGTAGCATCACTTTTCT
>DASPKH010000376.1:0-5208 GCA_035628175.1 Patescibacteria group bacterium | reverse complement strand
GCTTATCGAGTTCACTTGCGGGAATGCCCTGACCTTCATCCTCGACCGTAAACTGCACTCCGGGATTGTCAGGGCGGAGGTAGAGGCGGACGGTGGTTTCTGGATGAGAAAATTTCACTGCATTAGTGAGCAGGTTATTTAAAACCTGTTCGATTTTATTTGGGTCAATGAGAATCTCCTGCGGCAGGTCATCCGATGCCTGTAGCTGAATTTTTATCTTTTTACTTTCAGCGAGCACCGAATTAATAGCGACAACTTCCTCAACAAGCTCTTTAAAATTCACCTTTTGCGGCTGAAGCGAAACTGTACCGGCCTCAATCTTTGAAAGGTCAAGCAGGTCATTCATCAGGCGAAGCATAAATTCGCTGGAAGACTTAATCCGCGTAATAAACTCTATTTGCTCGGAGTCAAGCGTCGTAACGCCGTCACGCGCATCGTCAAGGAGAAACTTGCTAAATTCTTTTATTGCTGCCAGTGGATTGCGGAAATCATGAGCCATCATACCAATGAACTCATTTTTTTCCTTGTTTAAAAATTGGAGCTGTTCGTTAACTGCTTCAAGTTGTTCGTTCTTTTCGTCTAGCTGTAGCGAAAGGCGGCGCGTACGCAGGAGGGATTCTACGCGGGCGAAAAGAGCAGCTTTCTGCACAGGCACGGAAATACTGTCGTCCACGGTTTCCAGCATCACTTCAATTACTTCCTGGTTGTTCCGGCGGGAATTTATCAACAGGAATGGTAGGAAAACAGGCGCAACGTCGAGCTTGCGCTTATGAATTTCCGTATGGAGTTTTTCAAGATTGGCATTATCTAGTATGCACAGGTCGAAGTCTTCAGGCAGCGGATCAGACAGCTGAAATTCGATCACCTCGCCGGAAAGCGAAAGAAATTCCTTGAGAATTCTGGAATTTTCCTTGTTTTCCAAAGCCAGCAGTATGCGGTCCATGCCGAAAATCTTTAGTGTAAAAAGCTTTAAAAAAATTTTCTGAAAAGGCGTTCTCTGAAAACTTATTTAAACCAGATTAGTTTTCAATACCGTAAGTTTTTACTTCACGTAATTGCTGAATTTAAAAGGATAAAGCAATTTTTTCTATTTTCCGTTCCCGCGGTCTATCCATTTTGGCGTTCCGCTGACGATCGCGCTTAGGCCTTTGAGTGGTTCGCCTACAACCACACCTTGCTGCGTGATTTCATACTCACGCAAAGTTTTTTCAAAATCTGTCAGCCGCTTTTTTAAAACGCCAATAGCCTTGCGCATTTCCACAGTCTGGTCTGCATGGCGCTCCATATAACGCAGGAAAATTACATTATCTGCCACGTAACTGATCCCCTCCTTACTAGCTTCCATTTCGCCTCCAATGTCATTTGCCTCATTAACGAGAATGACTGTAATACCTTCATTTTGAAGAAATTTGCACAAAGCATGGAGATTTCCTGTCAGGTCTCGGCCTTTTAGAGCCATTTTGTAACCTGCAACGGAATCAATCATTACAATTTTTGTATTATTTTCCTCAACTTCACGGCGAACAATATGTGAGAATTCATCGGGTGAGGGCTGTAGTGGCTCGACCGGAACAATTTTTAAAAGATTATTTTCCAGCATCGAATGAACTGGGATATTAATACTCTCGCAACGGCGAATAAGCGTCCATTCCTGCTCTTCAAATGTGTAAATCACAGACCGCTCGCCACGGTTTGCCGCTTCCTTCATAAACTGAATTCCCAGCGTCGTCTTGCCAACGCCGCTCGGGCCAGTGAAAAAATTAATTGTTCCGCGATGAATCCCACCTTTTAAAAGCTCGTCAAGCTCAGTGATTCCCGATGAAATAATTTCGGGTTCTTTCCACAGCGCATGAAAGCCAGGTTCCAAGTGCGGAAAAACTTCCATGCCCCTATTGGTCAGCCGTAGCGAATGACGTCCCGCCTCAAAATTTGAACCGCGAAATTTACTAACACTGATACCGCGGCCATATTCTGTAGAATTAAGTGTAATAACGCCATCGGCCATAAATTGTAAGTCATCATCCGGATGGGCTTCTGTACTCTCCGATGTAAAAAGCACGGTAATTTCATGCTCCGACAGAAAATGCAAAAATGATAGAACTTGCTTCCTGAAATGAAATTCATCGGTAGAGAGGTAGCGAAGCTGCGTCATGGAATCAATAAATACACGGTGGGGCTTGATAGCATCCACTTCCTCCACAATGCGCTGCGCAATCGGTTCGCGCTCAACCTCAGCCGGTGAAAAGATATCATAACTTTGCGACTCAGCGAAAAATTTTTTATTCGGGCTGAGGTCAAGAATCGTAATATTACTAAGGTCGATACCAAGCGACGCAGCATTCTCGCGGATTTGGTCTTCTGATTCAGCCAATGTTATAAACAGCGATTTTTCATCAGTAGGGCTTGCCGTGAGAAAGTGAAGGCCAAGAGTGGTCTTCCCATTTCCCGGGCCGCCACGGATCAGATACGCCCGTCCATGCACAAGGCCACCTTTTAAAAGCTTATCTAGCCCTGGCACACCGGTAGACACCTTCTTTTCTATAAGTTGTTCTGTCATCTATATTTACACCAAAATTTCAATGTTTTAAAAATCAAGTACTTTTACGTATGAATAAACCAAAAATTGGGGTAAACGGTTCTCTGTAAGAGTTTTTCGGACAAAAAACGGGAACATATTTATAGCAAGGAGAGTAAAATTCTGTTTTTTTACATACAAAAAGCCGAAATACACATTGCATTCCGGCTTAAAATAATCTTTTTAACTATCATTTCTCCTTCAGTGTTTCAATCCAACTCTTACTTTTAAATACTGCCCATATTGCCATCGAATGTCCATGCCCGAGGTCAAATTCTTCCTTCAGTAACTTCACCAAATCACCAGCTTTAAAGCCCGGCTTCAGCAATCCTTTCTCTTCGGCGAGCATTTTAAAATCCTCAGGAGTTTTCCCGGTTTTCGCATGAATATTATCAATATACGCTTGAAATGACATAGCTTTTTTAAAAAGAAAATTAGTTCTTAAAACTTAACCCCATACCTTCCAACGCTACTCTCAACCTTGGAATCGAACTCGGCCCGACACCATGCAGCGCCAGAATCTCCTTCTCCGAAAACTTCGCTAACTGCTCCAAAGTCCTAATACCGTTTCCCTCCAAAGCACGCCGCGCAGGAGCGCTCAGTGTCGCCAGAAAATCGCCATTTGGCTTCACACTTTTTTCACTTTCTTTGCCGCAGCTTTCTCCAGATTTTCCATCACGCGAAATTTCGTAATCCGGCCAATCAGCTCCAGCGGCAGCGGCTCATCCAGCGGAAACTGTACTGTGCCTTTCGCGCCCTTATAGCCGGAAAGCTCCGCCTTAAAAGCCTCAATACCGCTCGGCTCGGGATAAAAACCGATATGATTTTTAAAAACTGCAAAGAACACCAGGTTGCCCGCAAGCTTAAATGTCGGCATCCCGTAGCTGATTTTTTCCTCGGCATCCGGCGCCGCAGCCCGTATCACCGCGCGAAGTTCCTCCAGTTTCCCCTGAAGCTCCACCGGCTGCTGCGCGATATATTCATCAATACTTTTCGGAATTCCCGCACCAGTTTTCATACTTTTTAAAAGAAAATTAAGTTTTCCATTCTGCCACATTCCACTAATTGTGGGCAGTCACCCTTGGCGTCCCAAGCACCCGTTTTAAAAAAATTTAAAGAAAACAGGGAACATTAAAAGAAGTGAAGTTATAATGAATAAAGCGATTGAGAAGAGTATATCGGTCGTACGTACATGGGGATTTTTAGCTCCAAAACCTGTATTGATTTCCTGCGAACCATTCATATACAAATAGAAATCTCGACCATGATATTTTATACTCAGATTTTTAAAAAGTCTATCAAAAATATTATGGAAAAATGGAATGGTTAAAGCCCAACAAAAAAACAATAAATCGTAAGAATCCGAATAAAATAAACCAATTATTCCAGGGATAAAAAAAGAAATAGTTACAACCCAGCGATAAACATCAGTACTCCAAGGACTTTTTCGGCAATACAGCAAGAAATTGCTAAAGCCCCAACCAATGAAAATTCCTGCAAATTTCAAATCAACTTTATGCAGTGCCGTAAAGCCAATTAACCATAAAGCAAAATAGATATATCCTCTCCAGAAAGGTCTGTCTACTTTCTGGATTGTTGTGTTTTGTGTTGCTTTTAGAAATGCCGTTTTTGCAGGTTTTAAAACTTCCGGTTTTTCAAGCTTTGCAAAATCAATTTCCGGCTCGTAGAATTGCTGCTGTAGAGAAAGTTTTTCAACTTTTCCGCCAAAATCAATTTTCATTGGTTGATTGTCCTGCGTCACTACATAAACACAGTCATAATCATTGTCATTTTCAGGAACAGTAACGAGTATGCTTTTGCCAATTAATTCTTTTGGAAAAACCGTAGTGTCCTGTGCGGTTGTCAAACCGTGAATTTTCGCCTGATATTCGACGCCTTCAGGATAATGCAAATAATTGACAAGATAATTGAAATTTTCGTTGTCTAATCTTGCGTCAGTCTTGATGATATGCTTTCCGCGCCCGTTTTTAAAAAGCTTGAAGCTGAAGTCACTCTGTAAATTTTCGGCGTAAAGTTTCAGCCAGTTTTGAAGTGCTTTTTTAACAAGAGGATAAGCGCCGCCGTGAATGAGAATGATGTTGTTTTCAGTCATCGCTTTGCAAGAAAAATTATACGTAAAGAAATTTACGAAATCGCAGCGTAATGACTTCTTTAAAAACTCAACTACACCTTCACCAATTTCCAATTCCCCTTTTTAAAATAATACCACGCAATCACCGCAATCAGCGTTTCAGCTACAGGAACCGCGATGAAAACGCCTGTAGACTTCATGTCGAGGCCGATAGCGAGGAGGTAGGCGAGCGGAATCTGGATGAGCCAGAAGCACACGAAATTGATGATAGTCGGCGTTTTCGTGTCGCCTGCGCCATTGAGCGACTGCACCATCACCATGCCGACGCCGTAAAAAATAAAGCCCGCGCCGATGATGCGCAGCGCCAAAACGCCGTACGCAATTACCGCTGCGTCGGTCGTGAAAACACGCACAATCGGTTCGGAAAAGAAGGTGAAAAGCACGGTGACAAAGCTCATGAAAACCGCGTTGTATTTTGCGGTCATAATCACGCTGTCTTCTGCGCGCTGCGTTTTTTTGGCACCCAGATTTTGCCCGACGA
>DASPKH010000375.1:0-2611 GCA_035628175.1 Patescibacteria group bacterium | reverse complement strand
ACGCTTTTTAGCATGAATTCCTGATCGCCATAAATACCATGCGAACGAATCATGTGATGCCCAACGACGATTTTCCAGCGGGCTGTGCTCTTGGCAAGCTGTTCGCCGAGCCATTTTGCCTGCACTGCACGTTCGCTTTTGTCTGTCAGAATTTTTTGCGTATCAAGCGCGAAAAAATCCACCATTGGTGCATCCGGAAATTCCTCTTTAAACGTATAATACCGCTCTGGCATATTCCAGCGCGGGTTCACCTTAGAATACTCCACCTGCGCTTCCGGCGATAGCCTGTAATCATGATTGCCGAGAACAGCATACCATGGCAGTTCTAGAGCCACGCCCGTGTAGACATTTTTAAACTTTGTATCCCATTGCCTGTCAGTGGTAGAATCTACGCCATTTGGATAAATATTGTCGCCAGTTGAAAGCACAAACTGTGGTGTTTCCGCTTCAGCTTTTAAAAGCATCTGTTGCGCAATTGATCTCTGAAAACTTCCCCCCGCACCCCAGTCGCCGATCACGAGGAATTTCACCGCAGGGATATTTTTAAAAGATTTCTTTTTAAAAACGCGCGCCTCCTTTGGTGCATTGGCCACTTCTTTTTCGCCGGCTGTGATAAACGAACCCAGTGCGCGTGCGGCCACTGTTTCTTTTAAAAACATCCATGCCGAAGTGCCAAATGCCACCATACCAAAAAACGAACGAAGGAATGAGCGTCTATCCATAATTTTTGTCGTTGGGAATTCAATGTAGAAACATGTTTTAAAAACAACGAAATAGTTCGTGCTTTCTTACATAAATTATTTTTAAAAAGAATTCTTTTCGAGGAGACAGGTTACAAAAGAAAATTCGGCTAAATTTGTACTATGAAAAAACTCACGCACGGTGATATTCTCCAGCAACGCCTCACGGTAGAAGATGCTTTAAAAACAGAACGACATCCGGTGTCCCTTATCGTGGACAACGTTCGCAGCCTGTATAATGTCGGCTCAATATTCCGTACCGCGGATGCTGCTTTTTTAAAAGAACTTGTCCTGTGCGGTTATACGCCTCATCCGCCGCGCATTGAAATTGAAAAAACCGCGCTCGGAGCTGTTGACACCGTTCCATGGAAATATAACAGCAACACCCTTGACGCCGTAGAAAGTTTTAAAAATGCGGGAGTCAAAGTGTTGGCGGTAGAATTAACCAATTCCGGGAAGAGTTACGATGAACTCACACGCGGGGATTTCCCGCTAGCATTGGTTATTGGCAATGAAATTACTGGAATTAACGACGAAGTTTTAACAGCCTGCGATGGCGCAATTGAAATCCCAATGTACGGTGTGAAACATTCGCTGAATGTCAGCGTTGCTACGGGGATTGTGCTTTTTGAAGCAGTGAGGAAGTGGAGACTGGTGGCTGGTAAATAGTTATTGGTTCCCGTCTTTTACACTCATAAATAAGATATCTGTCATTACGAAGAGGAATCTTTCGTGACAGGGCAATCGCGAATATTTCTGATGTGACACCCAAGGCTTTACGATTGCTTCATCGAAGACTCCTCGTATTGATTTTATAAATCAATTACGAGTAGATTTTAAAAACCAGTTAACTCTAAAAAATAAAAATTTTAAGAGTGAGATACTTAGTGATCCATTGAAGGGGTTAATAGTATGGTGAAGGCATAGAGTACATTACCAGCTCGAATGATATGATTGAATAATTTTGCTTAAAGCGTTAAAAGAAATACAAAGCTATAAAGTAGGTTTTTAAATAATGAAAATAGCAATCCCGGATAATCCATTTTACGCGCCGCTTTTAACAAATACTGAAAAAGTTGCGGAAAAATATAACGTAAAATTCTTTAAAGTTTCTGAAAAGCAATGCGGCGAACTCCTCCTGGCAAATAGCGTGGAAATGTCGCTGCTCACCCCGTATGGCTATGGAATGGCTGTAGCGCAGGCAGATTACCGTGTAGTACCAGGCCCAGTGGCAATTTTGCACAGCTATACAGAAACTGCCTCGCTGTATTTTAAAGAAGGCGCTGGCGAGATAGAAAAAGCAGCCTCGCCAACTCCGGACGATTTTCTCATGCAGGCGGCAATGCTCATCCTTGCTGAAAAATATGACCTGCATCCCACGCTTGAGCGCAATCCTGTCGCAATTACCGAACTTTTAAAAAGCTATGATGCCGCTGTAGCATGGGGGGCAAATGGAAACGCAACAGTCGCCCTTGATATCAGCGAGGATTGGTTTGATACATTTGAAATGCCACTACCGCTTGCCTTCTGGACGTATAGATTAGACGACCCGGAGCATCCTGATGAAAATTTAAAGGAAATAATTGCTGAGCTCGCTGACGAAAATCTCCCCGCCGAGCAGTGGATAGGAGAAAAGCTTACTACCGGGGCCGCCTTCGATGCGCGTGCAGGCAAAATACAGTGGAAATGGAATGAGGAAACTGAAGAGGCGATTTCGGCTGCGCTTCATCTTTTGTACTTACATTTAAAAATAAAGGAAATCCCGGCTGTGAAGATTTTTGGAAGGGATTAGAAAAGGTTTTAAAAAGGCGCTTTCTTTTAAAAGAAAGCGCCGTCTATATAGATAATTGCGACGAGAAGAACTTTTTAAT
>DASPKH010000374.1:0-5730 GCA_035628175.1 Patescibacteria group bacterium | reverse complement strand
AGCTTATTTCGGCTTCGATCAACGTGCTTTTTACAACTGTTGTCGGGATTGCTTTTGTGACAGTCTATGCTATCAGCGTCCACTGGAGTATTGCGCCGGTATATTTTGTCACAGTGCCGCTAATCGGAATTCTTAGCTCTGTGCTGAGCAAAAAAATCAAAGCTATCCAGAAAACGATCGTTGCTGAAACAACCGCGCTGGCAGGCTCGACTACTGAATCGCTGCGCAATATTGAGCTTGTCAAAAGCCTAGGGCTGGCGCAACAAGAGATCAAACGTTTAAATGGGACAACAGAAAAGATTTTAAAACTAGAGCTGAAAAAGGTAAAGTATATCCGTTCTCTCAGCTTTATCCAGGGAACGTGTATTAATTTTCTGCGTACGAGCATTTTGTTTTTAATGCTGTATCTTATTTATTCGCAGCAAATCACTTTTGGGCAGTTTTTCTCGTTGTTTATTTATTCATTCTTTATTTTTGGCCCGCTTCAGGAACTGGGAAATATTATTAATATTTACCGCGAGGCGGAGGTTTCGCTTAATAATTTTAACGAGATTTTAAAAACGCCGAAGGAGATTAAACCCATAAAACCGGTTGAGATCCGCGAGATCCAGTCGCTGGAATTTGAGGATGTGTCTTTTAAACACCAGTCCGCTACGACGAATGCGCTAAATGGAATTTCTTTTAAAACAGCGCTTGGCGAAACGATTGCGTTCGTTGGGCCTTCAGGTTCTGGTA
This sequence comes from Patescibacteria group bacterium, assembly GCA_035628175.1. Taxonomy (GTDB): domain Bacteria; phylum Bacteroidota; class Ignavibacteria; order Kapaibacteriales; family DASPKH01; genus DASPKH01. The sequence continues at coordinate 4,995 of DASPKH010000374.1, read as the reverse complement.
AAACTACACTTGTAAAATTGCTCGTCGGACTGTATAAGCCGCTGGCTGGCGAAATTCTCTATAACGGTTTTAAAAGCGGGGATGTGGATCTTGATGCGCTGCGCGAACAAATCGGTTTTGTTACGCAGGACACGCAGCTTTTTGCCGGAACGATACGCGAAAATTTACTTTTTGTAAATCCTTCAGCTACGGACGATGAGTGCTATGAAGTTTTAAAAAAAGCTGCCTGTCATACGCTACTTGCCCGCGCAGATAAAGGCCTCGATACGGTAATCGGCGAAGGGGGTGTAAAGGTTTCCGGCGGGGAAAAACAGCGTCTTTCTATTGCCCGCGCGCTTTTACGCAAACCAAATTTACTGGTTTTTGACGAAGCCACGTCAAGCCTGGATTCGCTTACGGAAGAAGAGATCAGTGAAACAATTCGCGATGTTTCAGAAACATCAACGCATATTACGATTCTAATTGCGCACCGGCTTTCGACGATCATGCATGCTGATACTATCTATGTGCTTGAAAAAGGGAGGATCATTGAAAAGGGAAGGCACGCAGAGTTACTGGGTTTAAAAGGTCTGTACTATGCAATGTGGCGGCAGCAGATCGGCGAGCGCGACATCCCGCTTTTAAAAAACGGTAATGTAAAGACGGTAGCGCAGGCTGTGTAAAACTTTTCCTGTAGATTGGGAACAGTATTTTTTTTCAAAAAGTTATTTTCATAGATGAAAGTTGATCTTTTATAAAGGATTTAAAAAGGAGGAAGTCATGGCAGATATCCTGGATGTGCTTTGCACCACGGAATACGATCGCGAACTAGAATGTGTGATCACTGTCTGGCATGGCTACGCATCGAGCAACCAGTTTCGCGCGATATGCGAGCGTGCCTTGGAGCTGATCAAAAAGCACGGAGCTAAAAAGGGGATCTCAGATAATCGTGGAATGAAAAATATTGCTGTAGCCGATCAGGAATGGCTGTTAAAGAATTATCTTCCGAGAGTTGTAAAGACCGGTTATAATACGTCTGCAAGTGTAATCCCAACTGATCAGTTGGCCCAGATGACAGTAAGGGAGTTGGCAAGCAAGATAGATAATAATATTATTCACCAGCGTTTTTTTAAAACATTGTCGGAAGCAAGAACATGGATCAGGACTGCCTAGTCAGAACGTAGGAAATTGTGGTACCTATCATAGTTGAAGACCATTACGCAACTTGTTTCAGAGGCGTAATGGTTTTTTCGTTTAGGAGACACTAAAGGAACACATTCTCTTTTTGTAACGAAATTTTTAAAAACAATAAACCATTTTTAAAAACTTAGAATCACAGGAATAGTTTTTCAAAAAACACATTTGTGTTGAAACAAATTTTTAAAAATCAACGTAGGACAACGTTTAACGATTAACTTTATACATCTCCTTCTCATGAATTTCTTTATAAACACACTTCTTTTACTTGCTGTAGCCACGCCGGTTTTCTCCCAGAATTATACAGTAGAAGGTACTGTCACTGATCCAAATAATGCTCCGCTCCCAGGAGCTACTATTAGGTTGATTTCACTGCCTGACTCGGTAATAAAGGGTACTATTGCAGGGCGCGAAGGTAATTTTATTATTCGCGAAGTTTCTCAAGGGCGTTTTATTTTAAAAATATCTTCGATAGGGTACGCTGAGCTTACACGCAATATAACTGTATCGAATGAATCGCTGCGACTTGGCAGATTGCAGCTTGCAGAGCAGGCAGTAACATCTGGCGAGGTGCTAGTGCAAGAGCGCAGGGCGGCAAGCCAGCAAAAAGGCGATACAACCGAACTCGATGCACAGGCTTTTAAAACAAATCCAGATGCCACAACCGAAGACCTCGTACGAAAAATGCCTGGCGTAACAGTCCAAAATGGACAGGTACAGGCACAGGGCGAGCAGGTGCAACAGGTACTTGTGGACGGGAAGCCCTTTTTTGGCGAAGACCCGAATGCAGCGTTAAAAAGTATGCCGGCCGATGCAGTCGATAGAGTGCAGATTTTTGATGAGATGGATGACCAGTCGCGCTTTACAGGTTTTAATAATGGCAATAGCCGCAAGACAATGAATATCGTGACAAAAGCAAACAGGCGGCAAGGGCAGTTCGGCCGGCTCAATAGTGGCTATGGCAGTGATAGCCGGTATCGTGTGAGCGCCAATCTCAATATTTTTGATGGGGAGCAGCGTCTGAGCATTCTTGCTCAGACTAACAATATCAACGAACAGAATTTCGCCATTGAGGATCTTGTGGGAGCGATGAGTAGTGGAATGGGCGGCGGAATGCGCGGTGGAGGCATGCGTGGCGGTGGCATGCGTGGTGGAATGATGATGCGTGGAGGCATGCGCGGTGGTGGAGGTGGTTTCGGTGGAGGCGGAGATATTGGCGATTTCCTTGTCCAGCAGAACGGTGGAATCACGCAGACTCACGCCTTTGGCCTGAATTATTCTGATATATGGGCTCAATCAATTAAAGTCACCGGGAGCTACTTTGGAAATCTCAGCGATAATACAAATGACCAGACGAATTTCAGGCGATTTGTGCTACCGTCAGACACAGGGCAAACGTATCTTGAAAATACACTTTCAAACTCTCGCAATATTAACCACCGTATTAACTTTAAAATAGATTATGATATCGATACGATGAATACGATCATTCTCCGTCCCCGTCTTTCGCTCCAGCAGAATAATGGTCATAACCTGATTTTGGCTGTTACGCGATCCAATGATAATATTGTAAATGAATTGGACAATGATTTTAATTCGGATCTTCTTGGCATTAATTTTTCTAATAATGCCGTTTTTAATCACAGGTTCGCCACACGTGGCAGAAGTATTACGCTAAATCTCAATACAACGTACAACCGTAATAATGGTGAGAATAACCTGGCTTCGCACAATAGATTTTTCTCTGAGCAGTTCACCGCCGATACGCTAAACCAGTTTTCGGAAATCCTAGCTAACGGCTGGGGCAATACGTCAACGCTTACATATACAGAACCAATTGACTCATCCAGCCTGCTGCAGTTCAACTATACCAATTCCTATACGAAAAATAACAGCGACCGGCAGACTTTTGACGATACGCTTAGTGGTAGCCCTCGGATTTTAAATATGCAACTTTCAAATACATTTGAAAATATCTATCTGACTAATGCGCTTGGCGCAGGCTACCGTTATCAGGCTCAGTCGCTAGAGCTTAATGTAGACGTTTCTGTACAGCGTGCAGAATTGAACAATGAGCAGTTTTTCCCGCGTACAGGGACAATAGATCGTGCATTCACCAACGTGTTGCCGTCAGCGCGCATCCGGTATTCAATTTCTCAAGATAAAAATTTCCGGCTTTTTTACCGTACCAGAACGAATGCACCAAGTGTAAATCAGCTGCAGGATGTGGTAAACAATACGAATCCCGTGCAGCTTTCACGCGGAAATCCAAACCTTGCGCAAGATTTTTCACATAATCTTTTTACTCATTATTCGGCTGTTGACGTTAAAAATTCGACGTCATTTTTTGCGATGATCGGTGGATCATACACGCAGGATTATATTGGCAACAGCACAATTATCGCTGAACGCGATACGGTTTTGGCTGATGGTCTGAGGCTTTTAAAAGGCGCTCAACTCAGCGAACCGGCCAACCTCGATGGCCAGATGAGCCTTCGATCATTTATAAGCTACGGACTTCCGGTAGACTTTTTAAAATCCAACCTGAATTTTACCATCATGGGCACGCTCTCGCGAACACCCGGACGTATCAATAACGAGATTAATTATGCTACGTCACCAGCAGTCATGTTTGGCGTAGTGTTGGGCAGTAATATCAGCGAAAATCTTGATTTTACGATCTCATCCAACTCAACGCTGACATCAGTTTCCAATACGCTTCAGGCCAGGTTGAATAATGAATTTTTTAATCAGAGCACAGGGCTGCGGTTAAATTGGATATTTTGGGAAGGTTTCTCTCTACAGACTGACTTAAACCATCAGTATAATTCTGGTTTATCACAGGGATTTAACCAGAATTTTGTTCTCTGGAATGCGAGCCTAGGCAAGAAGTTTTTAAAAGATAATGCAGCTGAAATACGGCTGTATGCGTTTGACATTTTACAACAAAATAACAGTGTACAGCGCAATATTACAGATGTTTATGTAGAAGATACCCGTAGCAATGTATTGCAGCAGTATTTTATGGTGCAGTTCAATTATACACTGAGGAACTTTTCGGGACAGTAGTCTTATAAAAATAGATCCAGAAATAATAGAGGCCCTTTTAAATACGTTGGTTTTAAAAGGGCTTTTGTTTTTTAAAAAGCCTTGAAATAATTGTATGAAAAAGTCTTAATGCACACCAAAAGGAAAACCTTCCATTAGCTAAGTCGTTCATTTATAGAAGCCCGAACAAAATTCCACTCAGGCTTTTAAAAAGAAGTAGAAACATGGTGAAAAACTACCGGACAATTGTTACCGGCTCAACAGCCTCTAAGCCATGAGATGTAAAGGAAATGTAATACAGGCCGCTTTTAAAGACGGTTGTTTCCATTTGCAACTCATAAATACCTGGCATATAGGTGGCATCTGATACTACTGCTACAGCGCTACCCCTGGCATCAAAAAGAACAATTCTTACCGGCCCGGATTCAGCTATGCCAAACCGGATGGTGACCTGTTCCTGTGCCGGATTTGGGAAGCCCTTTTCAATGAATGAGGCCTGAGGAATTGTTTGTGAAGATAAAGTAAGGCGTATATCACATTGTGCATTCCCGTTAAGAAGATCATTCTTCTTATTTCCCCTCAATTCAAAAATTTCTTCTACACAGTATTTTTTTAAAGAAATGCTGTCCGTATAATCGCTATAGTCGCCACCTTCAAAACAGATAACCATTGAGCCTGTATCCTGCGGCGGTATTATAATGGGGAATTGTGACAACGGAGCTGAAAAGCTGGTATTGTTTAGAAGGCGTGCATCCTCAAGTACAAATGGTA
>DASPKH010000373.1:0-4050 GCA_035628175.1 Patescibacteria group bacterium | reverse complement strand
AGTTATGATAATCATCCTCAATATCCGGGCCTTCAGCAACGGCGAAACCCATGCTTTTAAAAATCGCCACAACCTCATCAAGCGTCTGCCGGATTGGATGCGTACTACCCGTAAAACGTTTGCGCCCCGGCAGCGTCACGTCAATTAGTTCGCTCTCCGGCGTTTCATCTTCAAATTTCTCCTGCAACTCTTTAAAACGCTCCTCGACTGATTTTTTTAAAAGGTTGAGCTCCTTGCCGACCTGCGGTTTTTCCTCTTTGGGCACATCGCGAAGGCGGTCTGTGAGGCCTTGCAGCGTTCCCTTTTTCACGAGGTGGCGCAGGCGGAATTCTTCCAGCGTTTTTAAAGAATTGATCTCCGGCAGTTCTTTTTCTATGATTTCACGAAGTGAGGCGATTTCCTGAAGCATAATTTCCTATGATTTTAAGAGTAATTCCTTTTTAAAAAAACAAAAGGGGTTCAAAATTATTGAACCCCTTCGTCAAAACAAAACTTGTTTTTAAAAACCTTATGCTTTTACAGCTTTTTTCACGATTGCTGTGAAAACTTCCGGCTGATGCATTGCAAGGTCAGCAAGAATTTTACGGTTAATCGTGATGTTGCTTTTCGCCAATGCGTCAATTAAGCGCGAATAGGTAGTGCCGTTGATACGCGCTGCGGCGTTGATACGGACGATCCATAAGCGGCGGTACAAGCGTTTTTTGGTGCGGCGATCGCGGTAAGCGTGCTGCAAACCTTTTTCAACGTGGTTTTTCGCAACCGTCCAAACTTTTGAGCGCATTCCCCAATATCCTTTGGCGAGCTTTAAAAATTTGCGGCGGCGATTGCGCGAAGCGACTTTATTCTGGGAACGTGGCATTGCCTTGTAAACCTTTTAAAAAATTTAAGTGAATGGATTTGTGAATATTCTGGCGCTTTGAGCTCATTCTGGCTGTCAGAAGCGCCGCGTGACATCTGCGTAAAAAAATATTCTTTAACGCAGCAGTATTAGCGCAATGCGAGAGTACGAAGTACCGGCTGATGATCAGCTGCTGATACTACCGTATCCTGACGCAGGTTGCGTTTACGCTTACGGTCTTTCGACGTAAGGATGTGACGGCGGTTTGCTTTGTGGCGCTTGATCAGACCAGTTCCGGTCAGTTTAAAGCGCTTTTTGGCACCGCTTTTGGTTTTCATCTTTGGCATTGTATTACCTGTAATCTATAAAATGGGGAATTTTATCTTTTAAAAATTTCTAAACCTACTCTCTAAAACCTACTCAGATTTCTTAGCTTTCTTTTCTGGCGAAAGCATCACCGACATCGTTTTGCCTTCTGGCTTGATCGGCTGATCAACTTTCGAAACATCAGCCAAGGCAGCCACAAATTTTTCTAGAAGCTGGCGGCCAAATTCCGGGTGAACGATCTCGCGCCCGCGGAACATTACTGTTGCCTTTACTTTATCGCCGTCTTCGAGAAATTCCCGTGCGTGGCGCGTCTTAAAATCAAAATCGTGCGTATCGGTTCCAGCCTTAAAACGGATCTCTTTTAATTCCTGCTGTTTCTGCGCCTTACGGGCCAGTTTCTCTTTTTTCTGCTGCTCGTAAGCAAATTTACCGTATTCAATCACACGGCATACAGGAGGCGCAGCCTGTGGAGCAATTTCCACAAGATCCATTTCTTTGCTGAACGCCAGGTCTACTGCAGCATTTTTATCCATTACACCAAGCATTTTGCCGTCAGAATCTATCACACGCACTTCAGCTGATGTAATTTCTTCATTAATACGCTGTTTACGGTTTTTATGCGGATCGCGAACTTCACGAGGGCCTCTTGGGCCGCCCGGACGTGGGCCACTGGGACGTGGGCCGCTAAATGACTGAGGGGTAAATGGTTTGCGCAAGAATTACCTTTTGAAAACTTAAGAATAACTGGCTTTTATGGAATTTGTAAGCCCCAAAAATACAACTTTTTTTAAAATTGGCAAAATTAATTCATGAATAGTGATTCGTGTCTGATTTTAAAATTCCACCCATCCCACCCACTTAATTTTCTCCACCATCTTCTGCGCGCTTTCTCAGTGCTTCATTCATCATTTCAAATCCGCGTTCTGTGTCGGAAAGCATACGTTTAAAAAGTGGAATAAAGATGCCGGTAAATTTTTCCGCATGAATAAGTTTCGTTTTTTGTGGAGAAACTTCTTTCAATACAAAAGAATGCTCTCCGTCGAAAAGGCCTGGTATAAGGAACTTACCTTTCCAGCGAAGTTCGCGGTTTGACTCGGCTTTTAAAATCTGCGGCTGAAATATCATGCCTTTGCGCCCCGGCGGCTCGATATGCACTTTTAAAAATTCACCTTTGAGCACGATGCCTTCGGCGTGTTTTATAAAAGGATTCCACTCAGGATACTTTTTAAAATCCTGAAGAATTCCCCATACTTTCTCGGCGGGAGCATTGATATCTATTTCTGTGCGAATTTCCGTCATGGTGTTGTATGCAATTGTAAAAATAATTTTTAAAAGGTTTTTTAAACGAGAGTATATTTAAAAAGTTACCGGCTATTTTCTGTTATTTCATTTTTTAAAGTCTTTTTATTTCAAAACGTTGATGTAATTGAACTTATTAACCCCGAAAATTGTATGTCTTTAAATAATGTGCAAATTTCCTACATAAGTACAGATGATTAAGGTCCCGGAAACGGTTTGTTCGGTGCGATATGATGAAAAACTGCACTGTGGCGTTTTGATATGGCATGGCTATGCGTCCAGTGAACAGCTCCGCGCTTGCTACGAGCGATTTCTGGAGCTAGTACAGAAGCATGGTTTTATTAAAGGTCTAAGCGATAACCGCAATATGGTCATGTTTTCTGCGGAAGATCAGGAATGGCTCACGAAAGAGTTTATTCCCCGCCTCAAGGCAACGAACTTTCGCTACTCGGCCGTGGTCGCACCTATCAGTCATTTTGCCCGCATAGGTGTGGACAATGTAGTACGACAGATATCAAATGATGAAATTGAAATACGGTATTTCCAGACCTCACCTGAAGCGGAGCGCTGGCTGGAAAGTATTCCTGATGAGGAATTTTTAAAGAAATAAATCCACAGCAAGATTTTTAAAACTCCGGTTTCTGGAGTGTTCGGCGTTAATCTAATACCCCGGCAAACGCTCATATGGAATTTAAGTCACATACCCAAACAATGAGCGACAGGCTCACGATCGAAAAGATCATCCGCAAAGCTAAGGAGAACGGGTTCCGTTTTAGAAACCGGCTGGATTATGAAGATTTTACGGTATCAAGTTTTAATAAAACAAGCGGTGGGCTGGTAATAATGCTCTATGGTAAGGAAAGGCGTGAGCTGATGTACGACCGCTTTGAGCTTATCTTTTATGAGGTTGCTTTTGCAAAAGCGATTTTTGGTAAAAGCTGGGCGCAGCATCTACGGGAACTTACGAATGCACCTGACAAAATTGAATATCTGAGCAATTTCCTTGAGAATTAACACTTCTATTCAATATAATCTTTAAAAATTATGCAAAACGAAAAATACATCGCAATTCGTGAATTTTCCGATAGCTACGCGGGAAGTGATTTTTTACAGGATATTTCTTTAATATTATCGGAAACGCTCGGCGTAAGCTACGTGCTGATCGGTAGACTTATCCCGCCGGATTCAATCTGCACGCTGACATTACTGGCACATGGGAGCATCGTTCCAAATATGGAATATAAGCTCTCTGGTACACCATGCGATAACGTGGTCGGGCGGTCACTTTGCTATTATCCATGCAATATCCAGGCGCTCTTCCCAGATGATAAAGAGCTTCAGGAATTAGGCATTGAAAGCTATATTGGCACACCGCTTTTCGATGAAAATAACCGGCCTATAGGGTTGATTGTGCTTATGCATACAGAAACGATAGAAGAGCCTGAGCTTGTGGAATCCATTCTGCAATACATTACACCACGCGTGCAGAAGGAATTGCAGGGCCAGACGGAAATTGCCGTCTAGAGTATCGATAATTTTCCAAACTCCTGCTCTTTAAAAAAGCAGGAGTTTTTTAATTTCCGTGA
>DASPKH010000372.1:0-14484 GCA_035628175.1 Patescibacteria group bacterium | reverse complement strand
CGTGCGAACAGTAGTCGTCACTACGGCTAGTTGCTGCGTGGCGGCAACGGCGAGATGACGGGATATCCTGTTTGCGGCAGCGCGAAATCCTGGAGAATCTGTCGTCTCATCACGCAGAAGCGTGAGATCATGCTGCACCAGCGGATGATTAAGTACGGTCAGCATAATTTGTTAAAAAGAAGGATACCAGAGCAGCGAAAACCGCGGAATGGAGTAAAACGTTGTGACATCGGCGCTGACGGGTGCGCCATTTACCGAATTTACAACACGGTTCTTATCTTCGCCAAATTGAAAATTAATCCGCCATTCGGCCATTGGAGTGATAAGGCCGAACGGAGTTTGAATATTACCCTGGATTCCCAAACCGGTACTGATAGCAGTACGGGTATTATCTTCTCCTCTTTCATACTCTCGGACAAACTCATCACCACCGTTGATCGTATTCAGGATATACGCACCACCAAAAGTCGCAAAGAAATTCACTCGGCTGTAGGGCCGCAGTACAAACCGAGCAACGAGTTCAATAAATTGATGCGTATTGGGATTCGATTGAAAACCGGCTGAACTATCTGCATTAAAAACAACCTTCCGGTTAATAGAGTATAAATATGTACTTTCAAGCATCAGGAAGTCGAGCGGACTATATGAAAGAGTACCGCCGTATGCAAAAAGGCCATCGAAAGAAACATCCGGCTCGCCACTCGCAGGTGGCAACAGCCGTTGTGTTTCTACGATTGTATTCGTACCAATCGTTACGCCAAAACCGATGAATTTCCGATATGGGTTGACAACTTCCTCTTCATCATAATACTCTTCTTCTCCATCCTGGGCCTGTACAGCCGTAAATGATGCGAAGATGCACAGTGCAATAACCGAAAGTCTGAATAATTTCTTTGCTGTTTCTGATGTCATTGAGATAACCTCTTGTAGGGTAATTCCTTTTATTTCTGCAATTTTTTCGGCGATAAACCTCACGTATGAGGGTTCATTACGCTTGCCACGGTGGGGCACAGGTGTCAGGTACGGTGAGTCCGTCTCGATCATCATCCGCTCCAGCGGCGTTTTTAAAACAGTTTCTGAAAGCGTTGACTTCTTATACGTAATATTCCCCGTGTAGGATACGTGAAAATTTAAATCCAGCGCACTCTTTAAAAATTCTGGCGTTCCCGAAAAGCAATGCAGCACGCCCTCAAGCGCTCCGTCCTGTGCTTCATCAAGTATCTTTAAAACATCGTCATCAGCATCGCGGTTGTGAATTATCACGGGTAACTTCCGGCGCTTGGCAATATCCAGCTGTTTTTTAAAAATATCCTGCTGCACATCTTTCGGCGCAAAATCATAATAATAATCCAGCCCGATCTCACCGATCGCTACTACCTTTTTTAAAAAGCTCTCCCGCTCCACACGCTCCAGATCTTCATCCGTGACACTCGCCACATTATGGGGATGAATACCAATTCCGCGAAAAACACGGGGTTCGCTTTCTACCAATTCCTGTAGATTTTTAAAACCGTCTACGCCGATTGATGGAATTATAATATATTCCATCCCGCTGTCAAACGCCCTTTTTAAAACCTCGCGGCGATCCTCTCCAAATGCTTCCGTATCAATGTGCGCGTGCGTATCTATCATGCGAGCTGTAGCTCATTCAGTGTTTTTAGAACTTCTTCTACATGGCCATTAACTTTTACCTTTGGAAACACATGGCGAATTGTCCCTTCCGTATCAATCAGGTATGTGGTGCGCTCTACGCCCATAAACTTGCGGCCGTACATGTTCTTTTCTTTCCACACATCATAATTGGTACAGATTGTCGTATCGTTGTCGCTCACGAGCAGGAAATTAAGGTTATACTTATCTTTAAACTTTTTATGTGACTCTTTATTATCAGGGCTCACGCCGATCACGACCGTATTTTTTGCCTGAATGCGTTCCATATTATCACGGAAATCGCATGCCTCGGCAGTACAGCCACTTGTGTCATCTTTCGGATAAAAGTATAATACGACCCATTTGCCGCGATAGTTTTCCAGTACTACCGGTGGTTCATTATCTTCGCCATGAGCAATAAAATTCGGTGCGGGGGTTCCAACTGCAAGTGCCATGATTTTAAAAGTTTTAGTTCTTAATGTTAAGTTTTGAGTTGTGTCCTAAATATTTAAAAAGCTGTCAGTGCTTATTGATTTTCAAAAGTTTTGTCATAATGAGCAGGGGTCCCAGGAAGGCAATTTTAAAAACTGACTGTCGTGCCGGAAGTATTCGTGATTGCCGCATTACAGAAGACTGCTTTTCGCAATGGCAATCTTTTAGAAAATCCTACTCTGTTTTCTTTACTTTGATCGGCACCACGACTTCTCGCGCATTGGAAAAATGTTTCAAGATTTCCTCTTCGATCGGGTGGCGCTCTATCGGCGTAGGCGGCTCGGCTTCTTGCTGCGCCTGCTCTACTTTTTCCTGCGCTTTTAAAAACTCCGTAGCTCCAGCTAGATTCGCCGACGGGCTTTGTGGAATCACCTCTTTTAAAACTTCCTTCTCCTGCGTAATTTTTGTCGCGATTCCATTTCCATCTGGCGAGGAGCCATTCTTAAAATTTTCCCGCGGAAGAATTTCCTTCGCAACGCCATTTGCCATCGTACCGACCGATAAATGCAAGTTCACTGATGCGTTAAAGAATTTTGCCAGTGCAGCAATCAGTTCGCCTTTCAGATCTTTAAAGCTTTCCGATTCAAACTTGCTGCCAAAATGCAGAATAATTTCGCCATTCAGAAATTGCGGTTTCAACGACGCAGAATACTGGATCAGGTATTGCAGCGGCTTGTGATCGCCCGCTAAACTCTGTACAAATTCCGGCCAGCCCGCCTGCAACTTTCCCGCTGAAATATCGCCTTGTGGCGAAGTTACCCCGGGCTTTTTAAAACTTTCAGAAACGGGATCCGCAGCAGACGCATAATTATCTGTCCCTACGTTTTCTGCTGCAGCTTCATTTTTAAAAGCGTCACTCCCTGCAACGTTTGGCACGGCTGTTTTGGTTTCGTCTATTTTTTTAGCGGGAATTTCGGCGTTTTTAAAAGTACTTTCCGGCTGCGCCGAATAATTCACCGATGAATCTTTTAAAACAGGCTCGCTTTTAGGAACCGCAGGCTGTGTGGTGTGTGGTTGAACGTTCTGCGGAGGGAATTGCTGTGATTGCGGAATACTCTGTTGATTATTATTTTGCTGCGGAATTCCGGCCTTTTTTAAAAGCTCGATTTCTTTTAAAAGCTGCGTAATTTCCACTGCCGAATCCATCGTCGCCATCTGCACAAGTGCCGTTTCAAAGCGGATGCGCGGCTGCGGCGCGTGTTTTAAAGCATTTTCAGTCGAAGTAATTAGCGTCATCAGGCGCAGAACATCTGGCTGAATAAAATATGCCGACTCAATTTCATATTTCTCTAGAAAATGTGACGACGTCTCGATGAGCTTCGTCGAACCCGTCGCAAGAACCGTGAGAATATTCCGGAAATGTTCCAACAGCCCGTTTAAAAATTCCTGCGTGTCGTACCCTTTTGAAAGAACTTCACGTGAAATCTCAAACATTTTAGGCACATCGTGCTCGCGGATGGCGCGGCTCACCGTAAAGAAAAATTCCTGGTCAATGAGGTGCAGCGCTTCATTCACGTCGGCATATTTGATATCGCGGCCGCAAAACGCGACAACCTGGTCGAAGACGCTCTGCGAATCGCGCATGGAGCCTTCCGCTTTTTTCGCGATGGCTACAAGCGACTGTTCGTCCAGCTCGATCCCCTCCTTGCCCGCGATATAGCGGATCTGGCGCACAATTGTTTCAATCTCCATCCGGCGAAAATCGAAGCGCTGGCAGCGGCTGATAATGGTCGCAGGAAGCTTGTGTGGTTCGGTCGTGGCAAAAACGAAAAGCAAGTGCGGTGGTGGTTCTTCCAGCGTCTTTAAAAGTGCATTGAAAGCCGACGTTGAAAGCATGTGCACTTCATCAATAATATACATTTTGTACTGGCCGGCCACAGGGGGATACTTTGCATTTTCGCGGAGCTTGCGAATATCGTCCACCGAATTATTCGACGCGCCGTCTATCTCGATCACATCCATCGAACGCCCGTCGACCACCTCGCGGCAAGCCGGACAAACATTACATGGCTCGGCATCTTCACCACGGTTTGGACAGTTTACAGCACGTGCCATTACGCGAGCGGTCGTGGTTTTGCCTACGCCACGCGGCCCGTTAAAAAGGTACGCATGGTGAATACGCCCCGAACGAAGTGCATTACGAAGCGTCGTCGTGACATGTTCCTGTCCCACGATGTCCTCAAAGCGCATTGGACGCCACTTTCGCGCGGTAACGATAAATTGTTCGTTTAAATTTTCGGACATGTTTTAAATCTATACAGAGTTGTCTTGTTTTAAAAGGAAGATTGCACGAACTAAGACAATGAAGCAGGCACTTTATTTCGTAATTTTCTTTAAAAAGCTCTACGCAAAGATACGGACAATTCTGGATCCAATCGTAAAGCCGTAATGTTTTAAAAGCTCGCGTGTTATTACAAAAAAGCAGAAACCTGTTTTAAAACGAAGAGCAATTATATTCGTTATTTTTAAAAACCTCTCTTTTAAAAGAAATTCTCTTTATATGAAATCATTTTTCATCTTTGGCCTTTTCACTTTTTGTACTGCGGCGTCGAGTGCGCAGGATTTTTCCAAAACGAAGATCATTTCCGACGGCAAAACCGAGATACTCTCCAATACTGCCGTTGTCCGTTTTAAAACGTTTAAGGATAATTCTTTTGTAGAAACTTCGCTTCAGAAAACAGCAAAGGCACAGGTCGCCCGTCAGTTTTTAAAGCCGGAAGAATCGTTTACGTTCAATAAAAATCTTTTAAAAAAGAGTGGGAATTCAATCCTGTCTGTGCAAAAAATTACGCAAATAAAGCAAGCTGAAGAACCACTTTTAAAAACAGTAATTATCACATACGAGGGGAAGGAAACACCCCAGGAATTCTGCCGCAGGCTTTTAAAAGAAAATGCTGAAGTGGAGCTTGCAGAACCGTATTACGTGGAGCGGATGCTGGGCGTGCCAAATGATCCTTTGAAAAGCCAGCAAGCATACCTGAATACGATCCGTGCACACGAAGCCTGGAATATTTTTGAAGGTGATACTTCTGTCGTCATCGCCATCGCAGATAATGGCGTTTTGCAGACACATGAGGATCTAAAAAACTCGATCGCGCGCAATTGGGGTGAGATCCCGAATAATGGCGTAGACGACGACGGAAACGGTTATGTGGACGATTTCGAGGGCTATACATTCGAGCCGAATGTGCCGAAAGGCAGTACGCAGCCGGGCACAAGCAGCAATGCAAATCATGGAACGAACGTAGCCGGAATCGCCGGGGCAACGTGGAATAACGGTTTGGGTATTTCCGGTGTGGGCGGGAAATGCCGCATTTTTCCTTTAAAAGTCTCGCCGAATGGCAATGATGGCTCTATCGTATATGGCTACGAAGCGATTATGTACGCTGCAAGGAATAATTTTAAAGTTATCAACTGTTCGTGGGGATCAGCAAACAGTTACTCATTTGTCAACCAGACTGTCGTGGATTATGCGGTTTCACGTGGCGTGGCAATCGTAGCAGCTGCGGGCAATGATGCAAATTCTGCGATATTTTACCCGGCCGGCTATCTTGGCGTGCTTGGAGTTGGCGAAACTGACCAGTTTGATGGAATTTCAAACGTATCAAATTTTGGTGCCCATGTGGACATTATGGCGCCCGGCGACGCAGCATACACTACCAACAGGTTCGATGATTATGGCGAATTCACCGGTGGTGGGGGAACATCTGCGGCTACGCCGATGGTGTCCGGCATGGTGGCGCTCATCCGTGCAAAACACCCACAGCTTTCTGCACTCCAGGCGCTGGAATTTGCGCGGCGCTCCGTTGATCCTGTCGGAGCTCAAAATCCATTTAATACTCAGCTGATCCCTGGCCGCATGAATCTTTTAAAAGCAATGTCAGGTGATCCCCTTGCATCCCCAGCCATCCGGCCTCTCCGCTTCGAGACATTCACAACTTCGATGAAAGCTGCCTCGCGCTTTTCTGTTGGCGACACGGCCATTGTAAAAATATTTGCGCGCAATGAGCTTGGAGCAGGAAAGAACGTTCGGTTTACACTTTCAGCCATTGATGAAACAGGAAGTTCTGTAGAAGTGCTCGTCCCGGAATCAGACATTGCTGATATTACGCCCTCAAGCGAATTTATTATTGAAAATTTTGCCATCGCCATTCGTCAGCCAAACAGAAGAATTATCTTCCTGCGCGTCGACATGGTCGACGCGAATGGGTACGAGGATTATTTTCTGCTACCATTTATCCCAACAAGCGAGGTCACGACGTATAAAAATAATATTGCGTCGTATTCAGTGAGTGACCGCGGACGTATTGGCTATAATACTTTTGAAAGCGAGGCAAAGGAGGGCGTAGGATTTGTATATTCCAATTTCGGTAGCATACTGTACAAAGGCGGACTCATTGTGGCACAAAGCCCGCAGAAAGTAGTAAGCGCAGTTGAAAATCAGGATTTCTTAAACGAATTTTCTGTTGTAAAGCCCTTTGCCTCTCCGGATGTAAATACGGGAATTATCAATGATGACAACGCCGGAACAAAAAAAATCGGTATGGAAATAACACAGTATTTCACGATTTTAAGAGATTCCAACGGTGTGGCGTACGCAAAGATTTCTTTAAAGAACACGTCTAGTGCAATTCTGAACGACATTGCCGCCGGATATTACTTTGACTGGGATGTTAGCTCGTCGGGCTCGGCTGATCGTGCGCGTCTTTTTCCTGAGGGCATTCCGCAAAATTCTTTAAAAACAGCTGCTGCATGTATCGTCGAGGCAACACAATTTGACCCTGTAGCAGGCTGTGCCGTCAGCACATCACAGCCAGGTGCAGAAGCACAGGTCACGATTTATAATAATACTGAGCTTTTTCACCAGGGTTTTGATGATACGCGTCAGTTTGAAAGCGTGACCAGCGGCACGTCAATGCTGTTTACGGGAACATCTGATATTTCCGTTGTCGTCGGCATGAAGTTCAACGGCGCATGGGAGCCTGGCGAAGTGAAAAGCTTTATACTTCTTTTTGGCGCTGCAAAAAACGCGACTGAGCTGCAAACGCGTTTTCAGGCAATGCTGGACAGCACATTTTCCCGTGTAGGTAACGGCATTGTTGAGGAAAAGCTTATAAAAATATCTCCCCAGCCGGCTCACGACGTGTTTATGCTGGAAGGCAATGTACCTTTTGAAAAAGCAGGCTTTTCTATTATTTCACTTGATGGCAGAATTATCGTCCCAGAGCAACCGCTTGATATTTCCAGTGGTGCTTTTAAAACATTTGTTACCACAGATAATCTGCCTGCAGGTATGTATTTTGTAAAAATTGATTCGGGTAATATAACTCTTATGCGTCCGCTAATTATTGCACGATAAGAATTTCCAAGCTAATAAAAGCCCGTTCTTTTAAAAAGAACGGGCTTTTTTACTTTCAGCACTCACGCAAATTCCAGAATATCGAAATCTCCATATTACACCTTCGCAATCTTTAGATAATGCGCCTGTACCCCATTCAGCTTTAAAGCGATCCAGTATGTGCCACTTGGCAGATTTGCATCTGGCCGCCAGATTGCGGAATATTTTTGTGGCGGCAAATTTCTCTCATCAAGCGTTGCTACAAGCGAACCCTGCATATCGAAAATTTCAATATTGACTTCTGCTTCGTTAAAAACGCCATAGCGGATCTCAACGTGATCGTGGCAAGGATTGGGTGACGCTGAATAAATAATCCCCTTGTCCAGATGGTCGTCACCAATGCTTGTCACACCGTTGCCGTTGATAGCAATATCCCAGAAGCCCTGTAGCTTTGCGCCAAAAATATCGATAAGTGGAATGATCCGGTGTCGCGCATCAAACTGCCCGGATGTTTGGGACGCTGCCGCATCTGTCGGAATGCTCGTGTCACCTTCAAAATACAATTGCGTGACGAATTCAGGAAACCCCGGTGGCGTAATTTTAAAATGAATATGGCGCGGGCGATACTGCGAGCCGTTCAGATATTTGCCCGGAAGTATCGTTTCAAATTGGTAAAATCCCTGCGCATTGGAATATGTCACACCGCGAAGATTATAACCCTCATTGTCATATTGTCCTGCATCATTTGCATGCCAGATGTCAATTTTTGTATTGGGAATGACGCCCGAGCAGTCCAGGTTTCGCACAACACCACTGATAAAAAGTGGCGTTCCTGGCTCGCCATCCCTTGTGATTTTATTGCCGACAATGAGTGGTGGATTTGCTTTATAGAACGGTCCTACTCCGTAATAATCACGCGTTATAGGATTGCAGTCAGGTGCGCTTTTTAAAAGCGAGCTGCCTTTTAAAAGGTCAGGCAGAAGTCCTGCTGAGAGTGTTGTCAGCGCAATATTACGCATGAACTGGCGGCGCGAATTTGTGTTTTCTGTTTTCATATTTTTTTGCGAAGTTTTGTGTTTTTCAAAAGCAGGACTATTTAATAGAATAGTTTTTCAAACCGTTAAATCCCGGATTGCCATCTTCTACCTGCTCCTTGATAATTCCCACGCCTTTTGCAAAATAGCGGTTGCGCACATAGTCACCGGACGAACCATTTGCAAAGTAATTCTCGACGAGGCTCCTGATGTGAATTACATCGTTAAAAGTATTCCCATACACTTCCATCGTCTGCCCTTTTGATATCACAGAGCTTTTCACTATCGAAAAATTAACGCTGTCGTATTGAATTCTTGAGCTCCATGACGTACCAACCGGGGCCATTTTAAAAATCAGCTCTTCATCTGTTTTCCGATCAACTTTGTAAATATCATCCCCTTTAAAACGATAGATATTAACAGCTTCACTCCATCCCTCAGCGTGCTGAGTTTTAAAAACTTTCCCGTTGATGATCGTATCGTTACCCGCGACTAATTCCATTCCGTAAGCATAGTCTCCATTGTAAAAATACTCCCACGTAGAACCGGGTGTAATCGGCAGATAGTCCGCGGCATTTTCGTCAGACGGCTCAATTAATCTTTCGCATCCCGCAAATGCAAGGAGGAGGAGGAGCGCAATCACAAAATTTTTCATATTCACCTCTGTATGTTCTTTTAAAAATGATTGTAATCTACAGAAGCAAACTTACGCCCTTTTTAAAAGCGCAACAATGTAGATATTGGCGGAAGGCTTGTACAATTCGGACGATAGTTTTAAAAAGCCTGCTTTTTAAAATCAACCGGAGCAATGCCCGCTTTCGTTTTAAAAAACTTGCTGAAATGCGCCGGGTCGTCAAAGTTCAGCGCATAGGAAATTTCCTTCACGCTCATATCACCATGCGCAAGCAGCCGTTTTGCTTCTAAGATTATCCGCTCATGTATTATCTCGCTTGCAGTTTTGCCGAAGGATTTTTTTGCCGTTTCATTCAGCGTTTTTTCGGAAATATTTAGCTCGGCAGCGTACTCTTTCACGAGATGCTGAAAGGCGAATTTCTCCTCGAGCAGTGTGCGGAAAGAATTAATCAGCGGGTTGATATACACGGAAGCTTCCTGCTTTTCCGTTTCAAAAATGCGCTTACTTTTTAAAAGAATCACATTCAGGTACGAACGGATAATGTCAAATTCAGGCGGATTATTTGCAAACTCCGTCTCGATTTTTAACACCAGCTCAAACAGCTCACCAAAAATATCTTCTGCTGGATAAAAGACCGGATTCGGGCTGTTATTTAAAAATGGAAATTCAAACAGAAAATCCTTCCGCTCACTGCCGGTGTAATAAAATTCCCGCGAAAAAATTACCACATGCCCGCTTGTTCCTGGCTCGTGTTTCAACTGATGCACCTGCCCCGGTGACACAAAATGCACGCTATTCTCGCGCAGCTCATAGTCCTTAAAATCAATCGTGTGCACACCTTTTCCCGTTTCAAAAAAGAAGCACTCGTAATAATTATGCCGGTGCGGCACACTCGCATTATAGCGGCTTGTGGTTCGGATAGGATTCGCTTTGAAGGGAATGCTCTTCGCGTCATCAGTCGCGAAGTTATGGATGGGGATTTTGGGCTGTGACATTGTTAAAAATGTGTTTTTAAAAAGCAAATTAGGCTAATTCTTTTTAAAAACAAAAAAGCCCATTCTTTGTCAAAAGAATGAGCTTTTAGAACCGGAATTTTCTTTTAATAGAAAATTCTTATAAAATCATTGGCTTTACCGCCAATCGCTTTAAAAAACGAGCTTAAAAAGGAATTTCATCCTCGAATTCCTCATCCGCCGGAACGTATTTCTCCATCTCGCCAGCCGCCGATTCATTCGAGAGTTTCTCACGAAGGGCGCGGTACAGCTTCTGGAAAAATTCCTGCTTATCGCTTTTGTCCATTACTTCCTGCTTCCCGACCTTCACCGTAGTAACCTTCGGAATATCGTCAGGACGAAACTTCGCCAAAAGCTTCTCGCCATTATGACGCACCGACATGTGCGTGATGTTCTTACCGTTAAACTCACTGAAATACGGCGTCAGCCTCACCCAGCCAATCCGGCCGTCAATGCTCGACAACCTGTTCAGCGTGTCATACGCAGTATTCGCATCCTCACCCATGCGGAGAATATCCACTTCCGAGCCGTCGCGATTAGCAAACGAAAGCGCGTATTTATTACTTGGACGCCCCTCGTACTCGCCTTCTTCAAAAACAATTCCGACCAGCACTCCCTCAATATAATCGTGAAGCTGCACCGCACCGTTTTTGTCCTTGCTTTTTACCTTTCCCGTATCTTTATCAATCGAAAAATACGAGCGTTTCATAGATTGAAACTGTCCTACCGGCATACCTTTGTCCTCCCAACTCTACACTATGTAAAACAATGATTTTATTGACGATTACACGACGACTTTTCAAAAGTTTTCGTGCGAAAAAAGTGCATGTTTTTAAAAACTTTTTTTAAGATTTTTAAAGAAAATTTATGTTTCCCGCACGTCCGTATTCCACCAGCTGTGGGCGGTCACCCTTGCCGTCCCGAGCACCCGTTTTAAAGATTTTAAAAACAAAAAACTGTCATTCCCGCGCAGGCGGGAATCCATGCGTCAAACATTCACGTCAAAATTCGCGTCCGTCATTGCGAGAAGGTCTTCCGACGAAGCAATCGCAAATACTTCGGACGCGACAAACAGTATTCGCGATTGCCACGATACGCTCGCAATGATAAATCACAAAATTCATTTTAAAAACTCTTTCAAAAATCCTAATTTGCAGCAACCAAAAAACTACAAACTCAAAACTTTAAAAATGTCCTATTTCCAACCCGAATTCCTACAATTCCTTAAAGGCCTTTCCGAAAATAACTCCAAAGCGTGGTTCGATGAGCACCGCGCCGAGTACGAAAAATATGTCAAAGCGCCTTTTAAAAGCTTCGTCGAAGAAATGATGGTCCGCATCCGCCAGTACGAATCCGAGCTGAACATGAACCCGCGCGACTGCATGTTCCGCATCAACCGCGACGTCCGCTTTTCAAAAAACAAGAACCCCTACAACGTCCATGTTTCCACGCTTTTCACCACCGCCAACCGCAAAAGTGAAATTCCCGGCTTCTACGTTCACTTTTCCCACGACAAAGCGCATGCTGGTGGTGGCGGCTGGGAATTATCGCGCGAAAGCCTCCAGAAAGTCCGTCAGGAAATTGCCGCATTTCCCGACGAACTAAACCAATTACAAAATGAACCCGCTTTTAAAAAACTCTACGGCGAAATCAAGGGTGAGAAAAATAAAGTCATTCCAAAAGAGTTTAAAGAGACTTTCGCCGTGCAGCCACTCGTTGCAAACAAGCAATTCTATTACATGGCAGATTTGCCTGCAGACGTGGTTTTAAAAGATGATTTAGCGGAATACATCATGGAATATTACCACGCCGGCGCAAATGTAAATCAATTCATCAAGTCGGTAATTAGTGAACAGTAATCGGTGAGCAGCCGAACTTCTTTTTAAAAGTTTTGTGTTTTGTGTTACAACATTAGTACTTTCTGGAGAGTACCATCTCAAAAACTGAATTTCAGGTAACCGTCAAGGATCACGCATCACCAATCACTAAAGAATGTCACAAAAAATCTTTATAAATCCACGAATTGGCGACAAGCTCACGTTTTTAAAAACAGCGGAGGAGACAGGCGGCGAGTACACGCTCATGCGCATTGACCTCGCTCCACACGGTGGAAACCCGCTGCATTATCACACCACCTTTACTGAGGAATTCCGCGTCATTAAAGGCGAACTTCGCGTAAGCGCAGGCGGCAAAAAACTCGTATTAAAGCGCGGGCAGGCGATAAAAGTACCGCGCATGATGAGCCACAGGTTTTACAGTGAAAGCGATGAGCCTGCAGCATTCCTCGTAGAAATCCGCCCCGGTAGCGTAAACTTCGAGCGCTCTTTAAAAATCGCCTACAGCCTGGCGTATGAGGGAAGGTGTTTTAAAATGGGCATCCCGAAAAACCTACTGCACCTGGCTTATCTGTTGGAGGCCTCCGAGAGCTACTCGCCCGGCATCCCGCTTTTCCTGCAAAAGCAGTTTTTTAAAACACTGGCGGCAATTGCAAAAAGGCTTGGTATTGAGAGAGATTTGGATCGGTATTGCGGGTAAAAAAACTACATCTGCCCTAAATACGCAAACACGCTGAACCGCTTATCAATGACAATCAAATCATCAATAAGCGCAAGGCAACTGTCCAAATCACGGTAGCAAAACGGCGTATCAGTTTTAATTGAATCGTTACTTATCATTTCGGGAATGTATATTTCACGCCGCATTGCATCATAATCAAAATCTGCGATATGCTCTTTGGCTTCAGACCGTGACATCACGCGCCCTGTGCCATGGCAGAGCGAATTATACGTTTCTCCAACCTTTCCTGTCGCAGTAATTAAAACCACATCGCCGTTCATATTCGATGGTACAACAGTCTGCTCGCCAGGCATCACCCGGACGGCTCCTTTCCTGATAATTACGCCATCATCAGTCTGCTCAAAATGATTGTGATTTCTATCCAGAATCAGGTTTAGCCGCCCAAAATACTTTTCAAGAATTTTAAAAATCTCGAAACGATTATCTTTTGCCCACTCGCACACATCGTTGAATTTTGTGTCAAATTTCCGCGGACTGTCCACTAAATCGTCCACAAGCTTTGATTCATTGCGCGAGCCCGTGTGAATGAGAAAATACATGTTGTCATCCGTATAGGACTCCAGCGCGTCAAGAAAATGATTGCCGGAACCAAGGTCACCGAGTTTGCCTTTATTTGCCTGAATGTCGTAGTAAATTCTGTCCCAGATTTCCTTTTTAAAATCACTTTTTAAAAGCGGTGATTCACACAGCAACATACCGCAACCGCAATCGGAAATCGCGAATTTGCGCCAGTTGTCCTGCTTCGTAAAGGCAACTGTTCCTGTCGGCAGCGGCGATTTGCCTGGGCACGCGTCAGGGAAAAATATAACCTGTTCAGCTTTTAAATCATGTGGCAACCAGCTATAGAGCTTATTGAGCGGTTCGGCAGAGTAATTGACAATGTTCATGGCTGTAAAAAGTATTTTTGCAATGCAGCACAAACGCAATCGCGAATTAAATCATGTAATACGACAGGAATTTCTTATTTTCATGAATAATGAATTGTCCATCAGTTTTTAAAATATGCTTAAAAAATATTTCCCAATAATTCTCATAATCCTCAACGCGTGCCAGTCCACACCACGTGTCCGCGGCCCCATCGGCGAAAAGATGATGGTTGTCACGGCGCATCCCGATGCAACACAGATCGGCCTCGATGTGCTTAAGCGTGGCGGCAATGCGTATGACGCAGCGATTGCCACGCAGTTCGCGCTTGCAGTGGCGTACCCGATCGCGGGGAATGTCGGCGGAGGCGGCTTCCTTGTGTACCGGAAATTCAATGGTGAAACAGGGGCGCTGGACTTCCGCGAAAAGGCTCCGGCGGCGGCGCATCGCGATATGTTCCTAGATTCTGCAGGCAATATCGTTCCGGGGCTGAGCACGTCGTCGCACCTCGCATCAGGCGTTCCCGGAAGTGTGGACGGCATGTGGGAGGCGCACAAAAAGCTGGGGTCGCTGCCTTTTAAAGACTTGGTGCAGCCCGCCATTGACCTTGCTGAGCGCGGCGTTATCCTCACTGAACGTGAAGCGTCAAATCTCAATGCGTATGCGGAAAGTTTTAAAAGTGGCAATCTTTTTAAAACACACTTTTTAAAAGAGGGTAGTTGGAAAAAGGGTGACACGCTTTTTCACCGCGATCTGGCAAATGTTTTAAAGAGAATTGCTGAGCGTGGGCGCGACGGCTTTTACACAGGCGAAACGGCAGATTTGATTGTTGCGGAAATGAAGCGTGGTGGCGGAATTATCACGCATGAGGATTTAAAAAGC
>DASPKH010000371.1:0-4659 GCA_035628175.1 Patescibacteria group bacterium | reverse complement strand
AAGCGCAACGGGATATTTTGTCAGGTTATTTAATGTGAGCGGTGAAACGAACTTCGCAGCAGATGGTGTCATGACGACGCGTACTGAGGCGCCTGCTTTGATAAGCTCGCGTACGATGAGCGGGGACTTATAGGCAGCGATGCTGCCACTTACACCGAGGACAATTTTCTTGTTTTTAAAAGGATCCATGGTTTCTACTTTCATACGCTGTTATTGAGGAAACAGTCTTTGCTAAGTGGCACGCTTAAATACTTCGGAGATAACAAATCGCCTGGGATAGCTCCCTAAGAAGAACTTATTGCAATGACAGCTTTTATTTATTTCCAATACAGCAAATCTAAACAAAAAAAGCCACGAAAGCTAAGTGCTCATGTGGCTTTTTCATGTGAATTCATTTGCTTTTTAA
Source organism: Patescibacteria group bacterium (assembly GCA_035628175.1). Classification (GTDB taxonomy): domain Bacteria; phylum Bacteroidota; class Ignavibacteria; order Kapaibacteriales; family DASPKH01; genus DASPKH01. Next base: position 4,253 of record DASPKH010000371.1, on the reverse strand, counting down.
AATGAGTATGGTGAGGACCTTTTCTCTATAATCTTTAAAATACTCTTTGAAACAAACCATACTGGCTCTTTGAATCAAGAATTTTTGCGTCTAAAATCCTGTGGCTCTATAATTATAACGAGGCTTTGTAAAATAATAAGTGTTTTTTTTAGTAAGTGGAGGGCTATTCAGCCTCTGTATACGCCTTAAAACTAACCATTTGCATCCATCAGCAAAAACGTCTTAATCAATTCATCCAGATTCCCATCCATCACGCTGTGAACATCATTGATTTTCAATTCCGTGCGGTGGTCATTCACCATCGTGTAGGGCTGGAAAACGTAGGAACGTATCTGGCTGCCCCATTCGATTTTCATTTTTTTGCCTTCAATTTCCGCGCGGGCGGCCTCTTCTTCTTCGCGGCGCTTTTGGTAGAGGCGCGATTTGAGCATTTTCATGGCGCGCTCGCGGTTTAAAAGCTGGCTGCGCTCCTGTTGGCACGCAACAACGATGCCCGACGGGATGTGGCGCAAACGCACGGCTGTTTCCACTTTATTCACGTTCTGGCCCCCTTTTCCGCCGGAACGGAATGTGTCCATTTCGACATCGGCTGGATTGACCTCAATTTCCACTTCGTCGTCCATTTCCGGGTAGACATACACGGACGCGAAAGAGGTCATGCGCTTGCCCTGCGCATTGAAAGGTGAAATGCGCACGAGCCGGTGAACACCGTTTTCCGCTTTTAAAAAGCCGTATGCGTTTTTGCCCTGCACTTCGAGCGTGGCGGATTTGAGGCCCGCTGCGTCGCCTTCCTGCTCATCGGTAAGGTATGCTTTAAAGCCATGTCGCTCGGCCCAACGCGTGTACATACGCAGCAGCATTTCCGCCCAGTCCTGCGCTTCGGTGCCGCCGGCTCCTGCGTTTATCGTGAGAATTGCATTGCGATAATCGTCGGGGCCGGAAAGGATGTTTTTCAGTTCCAGGTCGCTCAGCTGCGACTGCACTTTTACAATCTCTCCGTTCAGCTCATCTTCCATGGAGGCGTCGCCTGCTTCTTCGGCGAGTTCGATGATGGCGCGGATGTCATCCACTGTGGCATTGGCGAGCTCCCATGCAGAAATCCACTCTTTGATTTCAGCGGTTTTCTGCATGTGCTTTTGGGCACGCTGGGCGTCGTCCCAGAAGTCGGGCGCTTGCGAGGAATTTTCGAGTTCGGCTACTTCGTCGCGCTTGCGGTCAATGTCAAAGGAACCTCCGGAGCTGCTCAGTGCGCTCGGCGAGGTTGGATAGTTTTTCTTTTTGGGGTTCGAACATTTTGGGTTTTTAAAGGATTTATGGTTTTAAAAAGATTAATCTGAAAGTAAAAACTTGTCTAAAAATTGTTGGTTTTTTTCTGGCATATTGTGGACTTTTAAAAAATGCTTTTTCCAAGTAAAATCTCTACCCCAAGTGTTAACATCATTAGAGTCTGGTTTATAATAGGAATGAATGTCTGAAAATTTTAAATTGTAGAATTCTTCAGCTTCGTCACGATTCACTACAACATATTTATTTCTTCCTTTAAAAGGAAGAATTATTCGATAGGATTCTAAATCTGCAAAAAAGAAAAACAAATAAAGCGGATTTGTAACTAAAGCTCTATGGAATGCTGAATCATTAGAATAAAATTTATCGTTCCTTTTTAGAGTCACAATTGCTCGTTTACCGTCAACTTCAGTGTTTTTTACGAGGTAGGGGCCAAATGAGCCGAAATGTGATGCAGATACTTTAGTAAGCGTCTCATGCTGAAACATCACTCCCTTGAAACTATCCCCATTCAAAGTATCTTTTATATGAACGATTACATCTTCTTTGTGAATTGGCGCATCAGCTTTTTTGCAACTTGCCAAAACAACAATTAGCATTAAGACTGCAAAGATATGTTTCATTTTTGTGCCTTTAAAAGACTTTTAAAAACTGCTGAATTTTACTTTGACGCGTCCGCTGTATTTGCGATTGCCGCGTCGCGAAGACGCTCCTCGCAATGACGGCGCGTGGATTTGTGCTTTTAAAAGTTTTTCTTTCTTTAAAACAGCGCTCCGGACGGCAAGGGTGACCGCTGCTGATGCTGGAATGATGTACGACCGGAACCTATTTTATGTAACAAAAAGTTTTTAAAAGTGATATTGTTTTTAAAGTGTGTATATTAAGCTTTTTCGCATGGGAATTGGTCTATAGTGCGAGTCTTTTTATTGATGCAAGTTTTTAAAACTAATTGCTAAGGTTGAAAACTTATTTTGGAAAAGCAACGTATTAATTTTTAAAGAGTTATTTGTTTGAAAGTGGTATTTTTAAAAAGGAAGACGTCAAAACTACGAAAATTTTTTGTAAGCGGGGTGAAACGACAGTGAACTTTTTATATGGAAAGATGTTAGGTTTTATCAGAGCTCGCGGCTAATGGAAAGCACGGTAATAGTGCAATAAAAAAGGCGTATATTGCGTCTGGATTAGAAGGAAAAAAGTTCAATTTGGTAACAGGGAAAAATTTGTAAAGTGTCTTTCCCGCCTTCCATTTTGTTCTGAGATTCCACCTTTAAAAAACTTTAAAAAAAGCAAAAAAATGGAAGGAAATTTTTCAAATAGAGTGCAGGATGTTATCCGGCTGAGCCGCGAGGAAGCCCTCCGGCTGGGGCATGACTACATCGGCACGGAGCACCTTCTTCTCGGGATTATCCGCGAAGGCGAAGGCATTGCGGTGAAGATTCTGCGGAATCTCGGCGCTGACCTTTTCAAGCTGAAAAAAGGCGTGGAAGATACCGTTCGCGCGTCGAGCGGCACACTGACTATCGGCAATATCCCGCTGACTAAACAGGCGGAAAAAGTTCTAAAAATCACGTACCTTGAAGCGAAATTGTATAAGTCGGATGTCATAGGCACGGAGCATTTGCTCTTGTCGCTGCTGCGCGATGAGGACAATATCGCAGCGCAAATCCTTTCGCAGTTCTCCATCACGTATGATGGCGTTCGCAAGGAATTGGATAATATCATCAGCGGCAAGCCTTCGACGCCGTCGAAACCGGAAAAAGGCGGTTCATCGGCAAAAGGCGGAAAAGGAATTGCTCCTGAGCGCGTGAAAACTCCGGTTTTGGATAATTTTGGCCGCGACCTGACAAAGCTCGCAGTTGAAGGAAAACTTGACCCGGTGATTGGGCGTGAAAAAGAAATTGAGCGTGTGGCGCAGGTACTGAGCCGCCGCAAGAAAAATAATCCGGTGCTCATCGGCGAGCCGGGCGTGGGTAAAACGGCAATTGTGGAAGGCCTCGCGCTGAGAATTATCGAGCGCAAAGTTTCCCGTGTGCTTTTTGACAAACGCATCGTGACGCTTGACCTTGCAGCATTAGTTGCCGGAACGAAATATCGCGGTCAGTTTGAAGAGCGCATGAAAGCGGTCATGAACGAGCTTGAAAAAGCGAAAGATGTGATTTTGTTCATTGACGAGCTTCACACGATCGTTGGCGCGGGCGGTGCATCGGGTTCGCTTGATGCATCGAACATGTTCAAACCGGCCCTTGCACGCGGCGATATTCAATGTATTGGTGCGACGACTCTTGATGAATACCGTCAGTACATCGAAAAAGATGGTGCGCTTGACAGGCGTTTCCAGAAAATTATGGTTGACCCGCCAAGCACGGACGAGACAATCCAGATTTTGAACAATGTGAAAGATCGCTACGAAGCACATCACGGTGTGAAATACACAGACGAAGCGATTAGCACATGCGTAATGCTTTCTGAGCGCTATATTACTGACAGATTCCTTCCGGACAAAGCGATAGACGTAATGGATGAGGCCGGCGCACGGATTCACCTTTCAAACATCGTTGTTCCGAAAGATATTCTGGAACTGGAAGCGAAAATCGAAGAAATCCGCGTTCAGAAAAACCAGGTTGTAAAATCGCAGAATTTTGAAGAAGCAGCGAAACTTCGCGACACGGAAAAGAAACTGCAAAACGAGCTTGAAACAGCAAAAGAAAACTGGGAAAAAACCTCGAGCGAGACTGTTTATAACGTAACGGAAGATGATATTTCCGACGTTGTGGCGCTCATGACGGGAATTCCGGTGAATAAAATAGCTGAAAGCGAAACAGCCAAGCTTTTAAAAATGTCAGAAGAATTGAAAAAGCAGGTAATCGGCCAGGACGAAGCTGTCGAGCACCTCGCAAAAGCAATTCGCCGCGCACGCGCAGGCCTGAAAGACCCATCGCGTCCAATTGGCTCCTTTATGTTCATGGGCC
>DASPKH010000370.1:0-29359 GCA_035628175.1 Patescibacteria group bacterium | reverse complement strand
TCGGTACGGCGGAAACGGTTTTAAAAACGGAAATCCGTGATATTCAGAAGTTCTATTCCAAAGAATATCACCCGGCGAATATGATTGTGTCGGTCGTTGGCAATGTAAAACGCGAGCAGGTGGAGCGCGAGATTGAGGCGCTTTTTAAAAATGTTCGCGCATACGAACCGCGCAATGGCCGCAAAAAACCGCACCTATTAAAAGCATCGCGGCTGGAAATATCAAAGCCCGTGCAGCAGGCGCATTTCATGGCGGCGAATATCGTTCCCGGCGTGAAGTCGGCGGAGCGGTACGCGCTCGCAGTGCTGAATACGCTGCTCGGCGACGGGATGAGTTCGCGGCTGTATCAGCGCGTGCGGGAGCGCTGGGGTCTGGCGTACACGGTGTATTCGTCGCTGCAGCTCATGACGGATATCGGCGTGATGTCGGTGTACGCGGGCATGGATGACAAAAACGTTGCCAAAACGGAAAAGCTCATCCGAGAGGAGTTTTTAAAACTGTGCGAAAAACCCGTGAGCAAACCCGAACTGCAACGTGCTAAAGAGCAGCTGAAATCCAGCATTATCATGTCGCTCGAAAGCATGTCCGAGCGCATGCAGATGATGGCAAAAGGCGAACTGGAAGAAGGCGGTTATGAAGATGCCTCAGCGACGATTGCCGCGATAGATACCGTCAGCGCGGACGATTTGCTGCGACTAGTGCAAGAATACGGGGATTTTGGGGATTGGAGTACGGTGGTGATTTTGCCGGAGTAGGAGTTTTTAAAAGAGAATAAAACAATGGAATCCCTATTCCACTTCATATTTGAGATTGTAAAAATATCTCTATTGGGCTGTCTTTATGCTACTTTGTCAGTCAAAATATTTTCAAGGATTGCTACTCATAAACCGAAAAGTTGGGTGACTAAACTTACACAAAAACAGCTTTGGTGGATAAGTGGATTTATTATTTCAGTTTTCTTATTTTTCTTCATGTTTACATATTGGGGAAACCACGGGCTTGGCGACAGTGCGAGAGTCCCGATTGGAAATTTTAAAACTGTTCGTCAAATCAATGGAACAAGCACATATATTGAAGAGGATAATGGTGAATCAATAGGAATTGAAAGTTTTACAGTTAAGGATAGCAAGTTGTTTGCCGAGTTGGATGATTATACGGATAAAGGAACGTATATAATCTGGAATTTAGAAAGTGATAAATGGTACTTTTATCAAACGAAAAATGAATATTTGAAACTGGCGAAGCAAAAGAAATATCCTCTACCCGACACTTTTAAAGATTTTCAGTATCATTATAGCGATTATTGGCATGGTTGGCGATTTTTCCTTCTGCCTTAAAGCAACTTCGCCTTATGGCATCATCTCATTCGTCATTGCGAGCGTAGCGTGGCAATCTGATTTGGGATGTCATACAGCTTTTTAAAACGCAGATTGCTTCGCCCGACCTTCGCACAATGACGCTTTGTGGGAGTTTTTAAAAGAATCCTTTAAAAACAAACCTTTAAAAACCAGTTACGCAAATAAAATCCCCGATTTATACAGCAACCCGATAATGAACGGAAGGAGCGCCGCGCAGCCGAGGAGAATCGCGATTTCGTTGATGACTTGTTTTGGTTTTTCCGCGCCGGACACTCTTTTAAAAAGTACCAGAACCCGTAAGATTATTGAACCGCCGATTATACCCGTTAATATTGATAGCATCGTCTTTACCTTTTTAAAAATTTTAGGCGAATGACGATTGGTGTTGAAACATATTTAATTTGAATTTCTCTTCGTAGGGGCGTGGTTTCAAACCCGATCGTCGTCAGAAGTTCGCGAGAGAAGAGGGCGGGTTTGAAACCGCGCCCCTACAAGATTCAGAAAATTTAATAGCAAAATATAGATGGAAAATAGGGACGAAATTTTGAGCGAAAACACGACACGCAAAACGCATTTTACGCGGGAGCAGATACTGGCGCAGGGCGTGGACAGGCACCTGGCGGTGACGGCCAATGCGGGCTCGGGGAAGACGGCGGTGCTGGTGGAGCGCTATGTGAACCTGCTGATGGGCGGTAATGACCCGCGCAATATCGTGGCGATTACGTTTACGCGGAAGGCGGCGGCGGAGATGATGGTGCGCGTGGCGAAAAAGCTGGAGGAAAAGCTCGACAAGGCGACGACGGCGGACGAATTGAAGCTGCTGAAAACGGTGCGGGAACGGCTGACGAGCGCGCGGATTTCGACGATTCACAGCTTTTGCAGCCAGCTGCTGAAGGAATTTCCGATTGAGGCGGGCGTGGCGCCGAATTTTACGGAGATTTCGGAGAGCGAGCTGTACCGGATTCGTCGTGATGCGGCGATGTGCGTGATGGAGGACTGGCTGGAAGATGACGGTGAGAAAGGCGATAGCGCACGGCTGATTTTCCGGGCGCTGGGGCGGAAAAAAGTGGAGGAATCGCTTGATAAGCTGCTGCGGAATGCGGAGTTTTTGATGACGTTGCGCGCGCTGTATGAGACGCATGGCGACGAGCAGGTGATGGCGGTGCGCGACCGGATGCTGAGCGCGGCGGCGATTCCGCACATGAATTCGGTTTTAAAAAATCTGCGGAAGCTGTGCGATGTGATGAATCCGGCGCTTTTAAAAGGGAAAACGGCGGAGCATTATGACGCGGCGGTTTTAAAACTGAGCACGTGGCCCCAGTATATTTCGCCGGAGGAGGTTTTCCCGATTCGCGAATTGAGCCAGAAAATTTTTGGGATTTTGGAAACGCAAAAGAGCTTTTGTACGGGCGAGGGAACGGTTTCGGCGGCTTTTAAAAAAGCGGTGGAAGGCGGTCCGATAGCGGAAATTGACATGGAGCTGGCGGATTCCATTAAGACTTTTAAAAACCTGGAAGACGTTTTAAAATATGCGCAGGAGGATTCGGAGCTTTTAAAACTTGCGCGGATTTTGTGCCAAATGGCGGTGGAAGCGCAGGAACTGGTGGACGCGGACAAGGCGGCGCTAAACGGGCTGGATTTTGACGATTTGCAGTTGAAAGCTCTCGCGCTTTTACAAGATGAGGAAATCCGCCGAAAGCTGCGCAAAAAAATCGCGTACCTGATGATGGATGAATTCCAGGATACAAATCAGCTGCAATACGACATCGCGCGGAGCATCGTGGCGGCGCTGGAAACGGCACAAAGCGTGGATGAGCCGGCGACGAATATTTTTATCGTGGGGGACGCGAAGCAGAGTATTTACGGATTTCGCAGCGCGGATGTGCGCGTTTTTGAAAAGGCGCGGCAGGATATTATGACGGCGAATGAGCGCGACGAAAGTGAGCGAAATCTGGACGAAATCCCGACGTTGTGGAGCGAGCTTTTTGAAAAACCTTCGACCGAAGAAAAGTACGGAAATGTGAAATTGTCGGCGTCGTTTCGTTTGCTGCCGCAAATTGCCGCGTTTGTAAACCGGATTTGCGCGCACGCGATGAGCCACCAGCAGTCGGACTATGATGTGCAGTACGAACCGCTCGTGTACGGCGCGCCGCCTGACCGCCCGCAGGATATGGAAGGCACGATAACGCTGCTGCTGGCGCGGAAATTTAAAAAAGGCGACGATGATTTTGATGAGATTGAGCCAGAACAAACGCTGACGGAATCGCAGCTTTTGGCGAGTCATATTCAGAAAATTGTTGACTCGGACAATCCTTTAAAAATCTGGGACAAGGACGAAAAAGCGCTGCGAAACCTGCGCTACAGCGACATCGCCGTTCTCGCGCGGAACCGTTCGGGTTTTGAAGAACTTGGCGCGGAGCTGCGCGCGTTGGACATTCCGTTCGTGATTCACGCGGGCTCGGGCTTTTTTGAAACGCCTGAAGTGGTGGACGTGTATTCGTACCTTTCGTTCCTGCACAATGCGACCGACGATATTGCGCTGGCGGGCGTGCTGCGTTCGCCGTTTTTTGGTGTGACGGATACGGAGCTTTTGAGCATTAGCCACGCCGCGCACAATGTGAGCTTGTGGGAAAAATTCGGCGCGCATTATGAAGAAGGTTTTAAAAGTAATTTTAAAAATTATCCGCCGATGTGCCGCCGCGCGTATGAAATTCTGACGGACATGATTCCGCTGTCGGCGCGCTTGCCGATACCGCTTCTGCTGCGCACGATTTTAGAACGGAGCGGCTGGCGCGGGAGTATTGCGGGACATCAGCGGCAGGCGCAGATGGAGGCGAATATTGAAAAACTGCTGCAATACGCGCGCGATTTTGAAAATAAGGGTTTTAAAAACCTGTATGATTTTGTTGAGGAATTGACGCTTTTAAAGGCCTCGTCGGCGAAGGAAAGCGAAGCGGCGGTGATTTCGAATGCGGACGTGGTGAATATCATGACGATTCACGCGAGCAAGGGGCTGGAATTTCCTGTTGTGGCGGCTTTTAAAATGAATAAATCCGGCGGGCATTACGACGCGCTTTATACTAATCGGGAATTAGGTTTGGCGTTCCCCGTTCCCGTTCATTTTGAAGAAGCTGACGCGCGGGCGCTTGTGGCAACGCCGATTTCCTTTGCCGCGCGAACGCAAAAGGAAAACGCTGAACGCGCCGAGGAAAAACGCCTGCTCTACGTGGCGCTCACCCGCGCGCGCGAACATCTCGTGGTTTCAGGCACGATTTCTTTTAAAAAAGACGGCACGCCGGACAAGCCGAAAGGAATGCTCGCGATGATTTTTGACGGGATGAATTACAGCGCGGCGGATTTGCAGTTTAATCACGACTGGTCGCCTGAGTCTACTGACTTTTTAAAAACTCTGCGCGGTGAAAATGTGGTGGAAGAGCCGATAGATTATGGCGTTCACGTTGCAATTACACCAGAAGAATTCACGCTCAACCGACAGCGCGAAACGCCCCAAATCAAGCTGCCGCAGGTGCTTTTAAACACGCTCGACGGCACAATCCGCAATGAATTCTACTCGGCCTCGCAAATCATGCTCTACGAAAAATCCGAGCGCGAGTATATTCACCGCTACCGGCTGGGCTTTCCGGCGGAAGACGACGAGCAGATGAACGGCACGCTGGCATCCGTCGAAAGCGGCGATGACTCGATACTGGGTTCGCTCGCGGGCACGATAATCCACGAAGTGCTGAGCAATATGACGTCGTGGCTGGACGAGGACGGCGTGATAGATTTGGGCGTTTTAAAAGAGGAAATCCGCATCGCAACGGGCGAGCGTGTCATCGGCGACGAGCTGGAAACGCGCATCATCCGCGAGGCAAAAGCAATCGCGCAGAGTGAGCTTGTACGCCGCTACGCCCCGCATTTTGCCGCCGCCGAGCGTGAAGTGATGCTGCACCTGCCCATCAACGAAGACTTCCTCGTCGGCGCCATAGACATGCTCGTGCCAAACGACGCGGGCCAATGGGAAGTGTGGGACTGGAAGTCAAACCGCGTTGCCACGCCCGAAGAAATGGACGCGCTCGCTGACTATTACCAGCTGCAAATGCAGGTGTACGCATACTTTGCCGCGCACATGTTCCAGAGCCAGGAGAGCTTTACCGCGCGGCTGCTCTTCACGCGAAAGGCCGGCGCCGACGCGCAGGAAGCCGACTGGACACGCACCTTCACGTGGAGCCGCAAGGAAATAAAAGCCTTCGGTATAGCCATAGAGCGAAGTTCTGCAGAGATATGTAAGCGGAGTTATAATATTTTTAAGAAGACGAGGTAAGTGGGTTTTTAAAAGGCCGGTTTTTGTGGAAACCGGCTTTTTTGTTTTTAAAAGATTCTGAGGTAATTTGCTAAATCTGTAGAATTGACTTTTTAAAAGGATTTATATGAAATTTCATTTTGTAATTGTACTCGTAAGTCTTCTGGCTATTTCTTCCTGCGAGAAAAATAGTGATGAAGCAATTAGCCAAAAAGCTAAAAACGATACGATTATTGGCACGAGGGAGATTAAGAATGAAATAGCCGGAGGTGCGTATCGAATGCGAGCGAGAGGATATTTTCTGATTGTTAATAATGATACATCGAAATTTATGCCGATTGCAGTTGAATCTAACGGACATTATTTTACAGATACCGGTGCAGTTTTCATCGAATTGGATTTTAAAAAAGACAAATTTTATAGCCAGCAAATGCAAGAGCTGTCACGACTCTTGCCTACAATAGCTAAAGATTTTGAGCTTGATTCTTTAAAAGGGATTTGGTTGGGAAGACTAGTACAAACCGGGGATTTAGCTGTGAGAATCACAAATGAATTAGGCGGAAATGTCAAAACCACTCCAACCGCAAAAAATTATAACCACGCATCTAAGCTTTTAAAAAACTCGTCATTGGGTATTAGCTTTAACAAGTTACTGAATGAATATCACTTAGAAGTAGATAAGATTCAAATTGAGAAACTTGACTATTGGAAGAAAGAAATTTTACTACAGGAAAGTAAGGTTAATGTTGATACAAGCTCAATTCCTGATAAAATACTTGATTGTATGACTACAGTTAGAACTATTCAAAGGGCAGTGCGATAATTAAAATAAAAATTTTCAGCTTCCTAACCCAGCTAAAAGCCAACCATTTTAAAAAGCACCTTCGCTTTATGCCGATATTTGCCGTGTGGCATGAAGCGGTCTTTTTAAAAACTGTTTTGCGGTGATGTGCGTTTTTAAAAAGTGATGGTGACTTCGAGCGGTTTGTTTTATATTGCGGAAAGTTTTTAAAAGAAATAACTCATGCCATACATCAGCCGCTTTTTCGGGATTGTAATTTACATGTATGCGCGTGACCATGCGCCGCCGCATTTTCATGCTATTTACGGTGATGAAGAGGCCGTGATAGACATCCACACTGGCGAGATAATACGCGGTAGACTTTCGCGTCGTGCTATGCGGCTGGTACAGGACTGGACGGAACTCCATCAGCAAGAACTTTTACATAATTTTGAAGAATCGCAAAAGCCGAATCCGGTTTTCAAAATGATAGAGCCATTGAGGTAAAAAATGAAGCGCATAGTCCGAATACTCTCAGCCGAGCCGTTTCGCGTTACGTGTGAGTGGTCTGACGGAGAAATCCGCGAAACTGACCTTTCGGAAAAGCTCCGCGAATGGGCGCAGGAAGACGGGAGCGTTTTTAAAAAGCTGCTAGATGAAACAGCTTTTTCGCAAGTGCAGATTGACCCTGTTGCTAAAACGCTGTCGTGGGCGAATCTTTTAAAAATGAAAGATATTGATGGAAATGAAGTTGATGCTCCACTGGAAATCTGTCCGGATGTGCTGTATGATTTGAGTCGTCCGGCACACTCTGCTTTAAGGAAAAGTGCATAGGTAAAAGTTTTTAAAAGCCCGGTTTTTAAAAAGAAACCGGCTCTTTCTTTTTCAAAACCGCGCCGACATCACCACCATATCCCGCTTTTTAAAACCACACTTTTTAAAAATTCCTCATTCTGCGGCATTGCCTCGAGGAAAATTGCTGTTGAGCCGAGTTGCTTTTTGGCTTCTTCTATCAGTGCTCGTCCGACGTCGGACTTTTGACAATCAGGATGAACCACGATGTCAGCGATGGTGGCGTAGAATGCGTAATCGGTGAGAATCCTAATAAATCCAATCGACTTTCCTCCTTCATTTTTAGCAGCAATAAAAATCTGCGTGTTGTCGAAAGCGCGGCTGACGGTTTCTTCCTTATAGTCAGCTGCTTTTCCCCAGCCGATGGCGGCATACAGCTCAATTGCTTCGCGTGGTGAAATCGAGATGTCCTTTAAAAGTTTATATTCATTCATGTTTTAAAAATAATGTGAAACTTTTGGATATTAAATTCCGTTTGCCTATTTTAGAATTTAGCTAAGACTAAATTATTAATTAAAGGTTTTTAAAAATGCTCAGTCAGGCAATTGAAGATTATTTAAAAACAATATACAAACTTGAAGAGAAATCTTCTGCAACAACGAACGAGATAGCCCGCGCTATGGGTGTTGCTGCGGCCTCTGTGACGAATATGCTAAAGCGGCTCGCCGAGCTGAATCTCGTGGAGTACACTTCGCACAAAGGCGTAACCCTCACAGAGCCGGGCCGCAAAGCTGCGCTTGAAATAATCCGTCATCACAGGCTGATCGAGATGTACTTGCACGAAGCGCTTGGCTATTCGTGGGACAAAGTGCATGATGAGGCCGAACATCTGGAGCATCATATTTCGGAGGAATTCGAGGACAAAATTGCGGAGTTCCTCGGACACCCGACGCATGATCCGCACGGCGATCCAATTCCTACCAAGGATGGAAAACTTCCTGACATAAAGCATGAAACGCTTTTAAAGACTGACATCGGGGTGGAAGTCGTGGTCCAGCGTGTGCCGGACAGCGATTCTGAGCTCCTGCGCTACCTCGCCGAAATTGGTTTAAAGCCCAAAGCAAAAGTCGAAGTGCTTTTAAAAGCTCCGTTCAACGGGCCGATTACGCTGAAAATTGCTGAAAAGGAAATAATCATTGGCTGCGAAGTTGCAGAAAAAGTGCAGGTTGCAGCTTTTAACAATAAAAAGAATAAATCAAAATAAGACACCTTTTAATGAGAAAATGATGAAAAAATTGGTCCTGATTATCACACTAATGTTTTTAAAAACCACACTTTTTGCGCAGAATGAACCTGGTGATATTGAAACTGACCGCCCCGACCAGACAGAAACTCCGTCGCTTGTACCACCAGGGTATTTTCAGGTGGAGCTTGGTATTCAATCGCAGTATGATGAGCGCAATGATATTTATTCGACTGATGCTGTGGAGTTCCGTGAATTTCTCTATCCGACAGCGCTGCTGAAATACGGTGTTTTGCCCTGGCTAGAGCTGCGATTCATAGCTGAATATGCTGATAATCGCGCCTATCTAAATGGTAAGGAAGTTGAGCAGCATCACGGCTTTAATCCGCTTGCTGTTGGAACAAAGATCGCTTTCTGGCAGGAGAATGAGTGGATACCAAAAACGTCGCTTATTGCGCATATTACATTACCAAAGACGGGCGCAGATACTTTTCAGATTGAAAATCCTGTCATAGATTATCGTTTTGTAATGAGCCATTTGCTGCCAAATGATCTGGCTCTGTCCTATAATCTTGGTGGTGAGATCAATACGGCATCTGGCACGTCACCAGTGTGGCTCTACACTCTTTCACTTGGCTGGAATATGACGGAGCAGATAGGACTTTTTGCTGAAACGTACGGATTTTATAGTACCGACGAGCGAGCGCAGAATCTGCTCGATGCAGGCATTACTTACAAACTTTTTAAAAATGTACAGTTCGACCTTTCTGCGGGGCTGGCCATAAGTGATGCATCGCCGGATTCATTCGTGAGCGCGGGTGTTTCATTCCGCCTGCCGAGATAGTTTTATAACTTTAGAATTTTTTTTAAAATGATGAAAAATAGTACATTAACTTTAGCACTTATATTTTTACTGACGGTTACGGCATGCCAGAAAGAGCAGGCAAATACCAACGGAAAATTGCAGATTATCACTACAACCGGAATGATCCAGGACATCGTGCAGAATATCGCAGGTGATAAAGCCGACGTCGTCGCGCTTATGGGGACGGGCGTCGACCCGCACCTGTACAAAGCTACGGCTAATGACCTAACGCGGCTTGGCCAGGCTGACGCGGTTTTTTACAACGGACTGCACCTCGAAGGAAAAATGTCAGAAGTGCTGGAAAAGCTGGGCCGTAAAAAGCCTGTTTTTGCAGTTACGGATGGAATAGACAAGAGCAGGCTCCGCAGTATTTCTGAAACGCAGTATGACCCGCACATCTGGTTTGACGTGAAGCTGTGGGCGCGGGCAGCGGAGTTTGCTTCAAAGAAATTGCAGGAAGTAGACAAGCCAAATGCTGAATATTACAAAGCAAATGCCGAACAATATCTTTTAAAACTTGATTCGCTAGACAGCTGGGTCCGCCAGGAGCTCGCGCAGATTCCCGCACAACAGCGCGTGCTTATCACAGCACATGATGCGTTCGGCTACTTTGGCCGCGCGTATGATGTTGAGGTAGTAGGGCTCCAGGGCATTTCGACTGTTTCGGAATTTGGCGTGCAGGATGTGATACGCCTTACGGATATGATTGCACAGCGCAATATTAAGGCAATTTTCGTTGAGTCGTCGGTACCAAAACGATCTGTGGAAGCGGTTGTCGCCGGAGTGCGTCAGCGTGGCGGCAATGTAAACATCGGCGGGGAATTATACTCAGACGCAATGGGCGCGCGCGACACGCCTGAAGGCACGTATATCGGCATGGTTTCGGCGAATGTGCGGACGATTGTGAATGCGTTGAGGTAGTAATTGAATGCGGTGAATGTGCGGATGTTTTAAAATTTGTCATTCCGGCTTGTCCGGAATCCTTCTTCAATCGCCGTCAGATCGCGTCATGCAACTGCATTCGGACGCGCCCAACTGATACAAAAGAAAGATTCCCGACACGCTTTCGCTTGCGGGAATGGCAGATACTAGCATGAGACATTAAAAAATCAAGATTTTAAAAAATACAAATGATAACACATAGTGAAAATCCTGCTATCGAAGTGCACGACGCCACTGTTAGCTATAACCGCCGTCCAGTGCTCTGGAGCGTTGACGCAACGGTGCCGCAGGGAAAAATGGTCGCCATCGTCGGGCCGAACGGCGCGGGGAAATCGACACTTTTAAAAAGTATGATGGGCTTGGTGCCCTTGGCGAGCGGGCACATAGAGTTTTTCGGGAAGGCGCTGGATGATGTGCGCGGGCGCGTGAGCTATATGCCGCAGCGCGAAGCCGTGGACTGGGATTTTCCGACAAGCGTATTCGATGTAGTACTCATGGGGCGCTACGGCAAACTCGGCCTTTTTAAAAGGCCGCGCGCAGCGGATAAGCAGGTAGCGATGGAATGTTTAAAAAAAGTAGGCATGGAGCAGTTTGCTGAACGGCAGATCTCGCGTTTGTCGGGTGGGCAGCAGCAGCGTGTTTTCCTGGCGCGGGCACTGGCGCAGGATGCGGATATTTACCTGATGGATGAGCCATTCGCTGGTGTGGATGCGGCGACAGAAGCAACGATTTTGCAGCTGCTGGCAGAGATGCGTTCAGTGGGGAAGACGATCGTGGTAGTGCATCATGACCTGCAGGCCGTCGCGCAGTCGTTCGACTGGGTGCTATTGCTGAATCTGCGTCTTGTAGCATCGGGGCCGATAGCTGAGGTGCTGACAGAGAAACTGCTCCAGGAGACATATGGCGGGAAGCTGAATCTGCTGGCGGAGGTGAGCCAGATCTTGCATGAGGAGAAGAAGAAATCCCGCGAGAAACGCAAAGTATAATCTTTTAAAAAGGGTTTTTAAAAATTGGAAGAGTTTTTTAAAATATTGATGGACCCGAACTTCCGGTACTCGGTGCTGGGGGCTATGCTGTTGGGCGCGGGTGCTGCGGCGATCGGGTGTTTTGCATTTTTAAAAAAACAGTCACTGGTAGGTGATGCGGTAGCGCATGCAGTGTTGCCGGGGATTTGCGTGGGCTTCCTGCTGGCGGGTACAAAAAGTACATTGGCGCTGTTTGCGGGTGCGCTGGTGACGGGCTGGCTGTCGCTGGAGGCGATCCGGATAATCCGGCAGCGGACGCGGCTGAAGGAGGATGCGGCGATTGCGATCGTGCTGTCGGTGTTTTTTGGCGCGGGGATTTTGCTGCTGACAATGATACAGCACTCGGATAATGCGCAGCAGGCAGGTCTGGATAAGTTCTTGTTTGGCAAAGCGGCGTCGCTTGTCGAGGAGGATGTGCAGATTTTTGCGGTGATGACGGCGATAATTTTTGTGCTGCTGTACCTGTTTTATAAGGAGTTTAAAATCGCGGCGTTTGACCCACAGTTTTCTAAAAGTATCGGGCTGCCGATGCGGCTGATTGATTTTTTGCAGATGGCGCTGATAGTGGTGGCCGTAGTAGCAGGCATCCAGGCGGTGGGCGTGGTGCTGATGGCGGCAATGCTAATAACACCTGCAGCTACCGCACGCTACTGGACGAATTCGCTGCCAAAGATGATTGGGCTGGCGGTGAGTATGGGCGTTGTGGCGGCAGTGGCTGGCGTGGCATTTTCGACGGTAGCGCCAAAAATCCCGACGGGGCCTTCGATTGTGCTGGCGGCAACATTTCTTTTTGCTGCGTCGCTTGTACTGGCGCCAGAACGTGGCGTAATGGCGAGGGCGGCAAGGCACAGGCGCAATTATATCAGGATGCAGGATGAGAATGTTCTAAAAACGCTGTACCATCTGGGCGAGGAAAGCGGCGACTTTTTAAAAAGCTGGACGGAGAAGGAAATCCTTGCGAGGAGGAAAATGCCGCCGGTCTTTTTAAAAAATAGTTTGCGGCGGCTGAGACGGCAGGGTTTTTTAAAAGAGTCCGCCGGTGCGTGGACGCTGACGCCGGAGGGCAAACGCCGTGGCGCTCGCGTGACAAAGCTGCATCGCCTGTGGGAAGTGTATCTCACAAAATATGTAAATATCGCCCACGACCACGTCCATGACGATGCTGAAAATATGGAGCACGTGCTGACGCCGGAGCTGGAAGAGAGATTGGAGCAGTTACTGGAATTTCCGGGGACGGACCCGCATGATAAAACGATACCGTATTAAAGCAGTGAGCTTTGAGCGGTGAACCATGAGGTTTAACATATTTAAAATTGTCATTCCCGCGGAGGCGGGAATCTATACGGCAAAAGGACAAGACAGAAGGACGCGATTTAATGACGCATGGATTCCCGCCTCCGCGGGAATGACAATTCTTTTTAAAGTCTTAACTTTTTAAAACTGTCATTCTGAGCGTAGCGAAGAATCCACGTTAGAACGACCTGACGCGAACTTTTGACGTAGATTCTTCGCTCTCTGCTCAAAATGATAAAGTTGTTCAATTTTTAAAACTCAAAACTCAAAACTCAAAACTAAAAAATCAACATTCAAAACTTGAAATACATGGATGCTTTCTGGATAATACTGACGGGTTCGCTGGTGGCGGTATGCTGTGCGATGGTGGGGTCGTTCCTGGTGCTGAAAGGAATGACGATGGTGGGTGATGCGATCTCGCATGCAGTGCTGCCGGGGATTGCGCTGGCGTTCCTGCTGTCGGGCTCGCGGGATACGCTGCCGATGCTGATTGGCGCGGGGGCGGTTGGCATGCTGAGCGCCTTCCTGATAGAAACATTGTCGCGGCGCGGTGGCCTGCAGGCTGATGCGTCTATCGGCGTGACATTCACGTGGCTTTTTGCGCTGGGCGTAATGATCATCACATACTATGCAGGCAATGTGGACCTCGACCAGGATTGCGTGCTCTATGGCGAGATCGCCTATGTGCCGCTCGATATGTGGACGCTCGAAAGCGGCGCCGAAATGGGGCCGCGTGCGGTGTGGATGATGGGCGGCGTGTTTGCGGCAGTGCTTGGCATAATCCTGTTGTTTTTTAAAGAGCTGAAGCTGACGACGTTTGACCCGCAATTCGCTGCAGCGCTTGGGATAGCGCCGCTCCTCTGGCATTATGTGCTGATGGGCTGCGTGTCACTGACGACCGTTGCGGCGTTTGAGTCGGTCGGCGCGATTATTGTTGTGGCGCTTTTCGTTGTGCCGCCAGCAACGGCGTATCTTTTTACGCATAACCTGCGCTCGATGCTGTGGATCAGCTCGGCGTTGGGAATTTCCTGCGCTGTCGGGGGATATTACCTTGCTGTGGCGATAGACGGCTCGATAGCGGGCGCCATGGCGGTTGTGGCCGGAGCGGAGTTTGTGCTTGCGGTGCTGTTTGCGCCGGAGGGGGGCGTTGTGACGAAGCTTTTAAAACGGGAGAATGAGGAGCCGGAGTTTTTAAAAGGTGAAGTTTTAAAAGCTTAATCTTTAACTCTTAAAGTTCATCATCTTCATTGATTAATTCCCATTCTAACGCCCGTGCAATATTTTTTAAAAGCTCTTCATATTTATGAAGTTTACTTTCAAAACTTTCGGTTCCTGTTGCAACGTGCTTTAAGGCAGTAATTGAAAGGCAATTGGCGTATTGAATTGTATTGTCAAAATGCCAATTGCCAGAGGGCTGTACATTTAAAAGTGTAATGTTTATCCACGGAAAACCTTTGCTATTCTGATAGATAAGACTTTCTTTAAGTTCAATTTCAGGAAATTTTGATAAAATCTCTTCTATTGCAATAATAGATTTGCTTTGTGAAAACTTGCTGTCAGAACGTAATATGAAATATAAATAAAATGGACTATACATAAGTTTAAAGCTTTTAAAAAGAGAGAATGAGGAGCCGGAGTTTTTAAAGGGGGAAGTTACAGTATCAAAATCTTCTTAAATTAATTTTCATGTCAAAGTTATTTCTTTGGTCATTAAGCAGATTTAATTGTTTTAATCTTATTTCAATTACTTTCCTGGAAACCTGAAATTTTTCCATCAAACTGTCAGTAATCTTAAAAAAATTATTAACGTTCCATGGAGTATTATCTACAAATAATGCGCCATGCCCTCTGTCCTTAATTTCTTCTTTATAAAGAAGTTGATTAAATTCTTCAATGAATTTATCCTTTGGAAGCAAAAGATTTGATGCAAAATAATTAGCTTGCCATTCTAATCTTTTTACATCTTCCAAACCGATTAGATTTAAATTATTTTCTTCAGAATCATTTTCAGAAAATATTTCTCTGTACATAAACTGAGAATGATTTAGAAAGTAATGACCTAACTCATGCGCTAATGTAAATTTTTTTCTATATTGATTTTCATTTGCCTGATTTGCAATATAAATTGTTATTGGATTAAATGTAATTTTCCCTAAAACTTTAAATCCACGGCTATCTGATCCAAGCTCTTCGCTAAAAATAAAACTAATTTTTTGAGTAGTTTCTAACGAATTGCATACTTGATAAATTGGTACTTCACCTTCTTTATAACCTACACTTTTTAAAATCTCTTCACAAGTAGCTTCTATCTCTTTCCTTTCAATAAAGGGAACTGTCTTTTTAAAATTTCTAGATTGAATTGATTGATTAGCATGATTGTCTTCATATGTGGGTAGCTCGTCTTTTAAAAGAAATTCAAAGAGCTGCTTAAGTGATGACGTGTAGTGGTTGTTTAGTAAGCCATAGAAATCTATGTAATCACTTTTAAAATCTTCATCTGTTAAACCATTATAAATATTTCTTCTTGATTCTTCAATTTGCTCGTATGTTATATACCCTGTTAAAGCTCTTGGCAATATCCAGTGCAACTTATCCTCTTCAAGAATACGCACTAAGGCAATACCGTTTGATTGAGCAAATTTTAGAGCTCCTTTTTGAAATGTATTGGAGGAGACCATGATTCCTTTTGCATTTGCACCAGAAATCTGTCTTAACTTACTGTAAAATTCTTCTACATCATCTACTGGTACTGAATGATTGTATTTCTTGCATTCAATAACAGTTAATAGTGAGTAATTATTTAAGTTCGGAATGAATGTCTCAATAGAAATATCAACTATAATATCGCTTTCTCTATCGCGAGAGTAATATCCTTTCTTTTTATAAATATTACTATTTTCAGGAGTAATTAGAAGGCGATGTTGTAGTAATTCCTCATTGAAAATCTGGAATACTTTATTCTCAAATTCATCGCCGATCTGCGTAGTATTCATAGAGAAAATAAAGATAAGTTTTTAAAATTCTTCTACACATTCAAACGAAAATCACACGATTTTTTAAAGCCCCTAATTCTCCACCAAACCACCCCACCCATAATACAAAATCACGGCTCCTGACGTAAAAACCTTCGTTTTTAAAAGTTTTAAAACCGTCCTGTTGGCTATGTTTTCAAACAGCTGCAAACCCTTTCCTGCTATCACAGGATGAACACAAATCTGGAATTCATCAATCAAATTCAGGTTCGCCAGGTGTACTATCAGGCTCCGGCTGCCGACAAAAATGTCCCTGCCCGGCTCCTGCCTCAGCTTTACAATCGTTTCTTCAGGAGTGTGGGCCGCCAGTTTCGCGCTGTCCCACGCGAGGTCTTTCAGCGTATGCGAAAAGACAATTTTCGGAATGCGGTCTATCGCGCGGGCAAAGTCGTCCATTGACTTTTCACCGGAGGGCTGCTGCGCGAGCGGTTGCCAGAACTGCATAAGCTGATAGGTGATGCGGCCGTAGAGAATTGCGCCGCCGCTTTGTATCAGTTCGGTGTAGTGGTCGTGGAGCTCCTCGTCGGGAATGCCTGCCGTATGGTCGCAGTTGCCATCGAGCGTCATGTTTATTGCGGCAATGATTTTTCTCATATCATATTTTTAAAATTGTGATTCGCAGTTGGTTACTTTTAAAAACTCTTCCGCGCATCACTTCCCGCTACAGATTTAGCTGTGACTTTTCGCCGGAACGGGAATTGTGACGAAGCTTTATAAAAAATGAGAATGCGGAGCCGGAGTTTTTAAAAGGGAAATGTAAATTAACGTTGACAATATGGCCAGTAAAGGAGTGCGGGCGATTTCCTCTCAAGTTGCATGTGGCACGTTTTGTTTATACCATTACACTATATATTTTGCCCAATACTTGTTTAGTTCTGTTTTCCAAAGTCCCATTTACTTCCAAAATTTCATTATTCAAATCTCCAATCAAATCGTGTAAAATCTCGTTTACTTCGTGTCGCAAACTTGGTAAATCTGATTCTTGGCACAGTATTACATCAGGCCTTTCTATTGGAACAAAAATCAACATATCAATTTGTGACATTGCGTTCTGCATTTCGTCATAAAACGCTTTTAGGTTGTTAGCCTCACCTGTAGCGTAAATGTATGCTAGTATGTCTACGGGACAACGGTCAAAAATCACATCGTTTCCACTGTTCTCTATTTGTTTTACAGAGTAGTTGAATTGTTCGATGTACTCGTCTAGTGTTGGAATTTCCGAAAACAAGTAATCCATCTCTTCAAGCTCTAAGTAAGGCTCATTTTTAAAGTCGTAGTTTGATAAGTTACCTGCTACTTCTTCGGCCAAAGTTGTTTTTCCGACTCTATGAGCCCCTACAAAACCTATTCGCATAATTTTTTAATTTGTTAAGTTTCTTTGTTGCACGTGTGTTCTGGTAAAATGTGCTACACCTTTTGGATTGGCGCAACTGCGTCAATTTGTTTAAATACAGCCGGTTTTGTTTCGTAATAATTATCTTTAAAAACTATCAGGCAATTACATAGTGACTGAAATTACTTTTAAAAAATCAATCTACGACAGATAAAAAGATTCCCCAAATCTTTTTAAAAACTCTTCTGCGCATCGCTTCCGGCCACATATTCGAATGGCAGCTTTTCCCATTCAATGCGGTTGCCCCCCTTCATCGAATCCCACATATTTTTTATTTCTGAAAGCGTAAACCGGTAGCGAATGGCGTCGTCGCTGATGATGAATATCGGCTCTGCGGCGATCTCGTATGAGCGCAGGAATAGGCTGTTCACATCGAGGTAGTGAAAAAATTTTTTTAAAAGCGTGATGTCTTCGGGCGTGAGCTTCAATTCGCCGCGCTCGAGGAATATGTCAAATATGCGTTCGTTCATGACTGCGGTTTCTAAAAACGGTTTTTATGTACTTTTAAAGGCAAAATTACGAATTCCACCGCTTCAGATTAATTGTTTTCAAAAAGAGTTTTTAAAAGTGTGATTTTGCCGTAATTTGCACACCTGCAAGGTAACCTTTCGCACCAAAGCACGTACATTTACAAAAAGAAGTTTTAAAAAACAGAATATATGAATCATTTTCCGCAAAAGCGTTCGTGGGCTGAGGCCATCGCGCTTATCAGTCTGACTGCCGCTTCGCTGCTGGCTTTTTTCGGGTTAAAGCAGTATTGGCTTTTTCCTGATGATGCGCGCAGTATAAAGCCGCAAATAGAAAGTATTGCTGATAGCCTTATCGCCGCGCATGGGCTGCACCGAGATTCCGTGACGCTTATGATGCGGCCAGTGGATGATGATGATCTCTCCGAGGGCGTAGTAGATTCAATTGGCGCTTTTGCCGCGCGGGAGTATTTTAAAAAGGAAAAAACGCCGTACACGCTGATTGAGGGCGTGCTGACGAAGTCCACCGGAAGTGGGAATTTTAATATAAATCTCGGCGGGAGCTCGCGGCGCAATGCGGATGCCGGCGGCTCGAATACGCTCATGCGGTACATGGTAGGGCGTACGGGCGAGATGGTTAGTTTTAAAAAGAATGAAACGGTAGAATTTGACCGGGGAGATACGGCTGCGATTCTCGACGAACTTTTAAAGAAGCTACCGCGTGAGAAATACGAGCTTTTAAAAAACGCGCAGTGGATGCCGGCGAATGACGCGGTAGGAATTGCCTTTACTACGACAACCCGTGAGGTGCAATATCATACGGAGCAAATCCGCCTACAGGCCACACCACTCAATACAAACACGCAAAATCTCTGGCAGCTCGGCTGGGAGAAGTTATATGTGCCTCGCTCTGAGGCAACTGCATCGGGCAGAGGACCAACGCTTGGTATTGTGGTTGGTGTACTCATAGCAATTGTTATTATCGGCTATATCGGTGTTTTTGTTGTGCAGCTCCGCAAACGCGCGGTGAGTATTGCCTTTACACTTCTGATAAGCGCAGGTGTGGCACTGTATTTTTTCGCATCGGTCTTTACGATCATGCCGGGGCTGCCGTGGATCGCACTCGTGCTATTTTTCATCGGCTATTTTGTGTTTATCGGGTTCTTGCTGGCGGGAATGCCGACAGCTGGGATTGTGTCGCTTTCGCAGGAAATGTTCCCAGAGAAATTTTACACAACGCGCCGTTTTAAAAACCAACCATGGAAATCGTATTTCACGGGGCGCAGCGTACTCTGGGGAATTGCCACGGGGATTTTCAGCTTTTCTATTATGCCTGCGCTTTTTTTATTTTTAAAAAGCATAGGGAGCGACAGCTCTCTTCAAAATACAATTTTCAATTCAGCTTGGGATCTGCTGCTTTTAAACCCGCTGCTCATTGTTCTTTCTGCCTTCCTTTTTATCCCGCTCATCAATAATATTTCTGTGCTCGTCGGCCCAACGATCACAAAACGCATCCCGTTTTTAAAAAAATTGCCAGTGCTCGCACCACTCCTCATCAGTGCAATTGCCGGCGCGGTGATCTCTTCGATGCAGGGCAGCGCAGATGTCTTTGTGCTGTTGACCGGCGCGCTAGGCGGTATAATTGGCTTCTTAGTGTTTTATTACGTGGATTTTCTCGCGCTTGTCGTTTCGGGAATTGTCAGTACGATGCTCTATTTTATGCCAGCAATCCCTGTTATTCCATGGATCGCAACACTTTTTATTGCAACGCTCACGATCATCACGGGCTTTGGCCTCATGGGTTTTTTTCAAACGCCGGAGCAGGTAGACACGGAAGATTATATCCCCGATTTTTTAAAAACGCTTGAAGACGAAAAGCGGATGCGCGAGGAATTGGTCGCGGCGAAAGTTGTCCAAAGCAGATTATTACCAACGAAAATGCCGTCATACCCTGCCTTGGACGTTGCGGCAATTTGTATTCCGGCGTTTGAAGTTGGCGGCGATTATTACGACTTTTTCCATCTTGACGAACGCCATCTAGGCATTCTCATTGGTGATGTTTCCGGCAAGGGAATGAGCGCCGCGTTTTATATTACGCTGGCAAAAGGCGTGATCGTTTCGCAGGTTCGTATGGCCTTGTCGCCTGCCGACGTGCTTTCCCGCGTCAATAAACTGCTGTATGAAACGATGGAGCGCGGCAAATTTATATCACTTGTGTACGGCGTTCTTGATACAGAAACAATGGAATTTACCTACGCGCAGGCAGGGCACAATCCGCTCGTTATTCGCTATGCAGAGACAAATTCTGCCGCAATGCTTCATGCGCGCGGTCTGGCTTTAGGGCTTGATTCCGGAGCAGTTTTTGACAAAGTAACGAAGAATTCCAGCATCACGTTAAAACCCGGCGATGCACTCGTGATGTACACCGATGGGGTAACCGAAGCAATGAATACAAGTGGCGAGGAATACAGTGAAGAGCGTTTCTGCTCGGTAATTTCAAAAGCTGACGGCACCTCGATAAATATTATGGACGAGATCGTTACCGATGTGAAAAGTTTTATCGGCAAAGCCAAGCAGCACGATGATATTACGATTGTTGTAATGAAATGCGATAAGGCGCATAAGCAAGCCTTAAAAGCAGTGGCTGTGAAAGAATTGAATGTATAGTTTTTAAAATTATCATGGCGGCGCTACGTAGCGGTGATAGCGCGCGAGTTTCTCTACAAACGAATATTCTTTAACACAAATACTCTTGAAAAATCCTAAAATTTTTACTTCTAAATATCATAATTCAGACAAAAATAAAAGGCAAAAAATGACAGAGCAAGTAACTACCGCACCACGAATCCCACTGCGTGACTTCTTTCGCAATCCTGAAAAATCCGGTTTCCAGATCTCGCCAGATGGCAAACATATCAGCTTTACACAGCCGTATGAAAACCGCATGAATGTGTTTGTGCAGAATCGGGAAACAGGCGAAACGGTACAGGTGACATTTGAAAAAGACCGCGACATTGCGGGATATTTCTGGGGCAGCAATAATCGGATCCTGTTTATCCGCGACTTTGGCGGTGATGAGAATTTCCTGCTCTACGCCGTAGACCACACAGGCGAAAACCTCGACTGCCTGACACCATTTGAGAATGTGCGCGTCGGCATCGTGGATGAGCTGGAGGAAATTGACAATGAAATCCTCATTTCCATCAACCAGCGTAACCCGGAAGTTTTCGATGTGTGCCGCATAAATATTAAAACTGGCGCGATGGAAATTGTTGCCGAAAATCCAGGAAATGTTGCAGGCTGGCTGACGGATCATGAGGGCAAAATCCGCATCGCTATTACAAGCGACGGCGTAAACCAAAGCATTCTCTACCGCCGAACCGAGCAGGACGATTTTAAAACTATTCTTACGACAAATTTCCGCGAGAGCGTCAGCCCACTGTTCTTTGATTTTAAAAACGAGAACATCTACGCTGCTTCCAATATCGGCCGCGACAAAAGCGCGATCATCGAGTTTGATATTGAAAATGGCAAGGAGACGGGCGTTCTTTTCGAGCACCCGGAAGTGGACGTGGACAACTTGAGCTTTTCTAAAAAGCGGAAAGTGCTGACGGCCATCAGCTATACGACGTGGAAGCGTGAACGCAAATTCCTCGACGCGCAGACAGAAGAGCTTTTTAAAAGGCTGGCCCAAAAGCTGGGCAAATACGAGATTGGCATCGCGGATATGGATAAGGCTGAGGAAATTTTCATCGTCCGGACGTGGAGCGACCGCTCGCTTGGCGCGTACTACATATATGATTTTAAGGCTGACGTTTTAAAAAAGCTGGCTGATCTCAGCCCGTGGCTGAATGAAGATGATCTGTGCGAAATGAAGCCGATCCAGTACCAGTCGCGCGACGGCCTGACGATCCATGGCTATCTCACACTGCCAAAGGGTGTGGAGCCGAAAGGCCTGCCGGTGGTGGTCAATCCACACGGCGGCCCGTGGGTGCGCGATACGTGGACATACAATCCCGAAGTGCAGTTCCTTGCCAATCGCGGTTTTGCCGTACTGCAGGTAAATTACCGGGGTTCGACCGGCTACGGGCGGAAATTCTGGGAAGCGTCTTTTAAACAGTGGGGCAAGGCGATGCAGGACGATGTGACAGACGGCGTGAACTGGCTGATAGAGCAGGGCATCGCTGACCCGAAGCGCGTAGGGATTTACGGCGGAAGCTATGGCGGCTACTGCACGCTGGCGGGGCTTGCCTTTACACCGGACCTGTACGCGTGTGGCGTGGATTTCGTCGGTGTGTCAAACTTATTTACCTTTATGAAAACCATCCCACCATATTGGAAACCGTTCCTCGAGATGATGTACGAAATGGTTGGCAACCCGGAAAAAGACATAGAACTTTTAAGAAGCGCATCGCCGGTGTTCCATGTGGACAAAATAAAAGCGCCGCTTTTTATCGCACAGGGCGCTAAGGACCCTCGCGTAAATGTGGACGAATCCGACCAGATGGTAAAAGCCCTCCGCGAACGCGGTGTGGAAGTACCATATCTCGTAAAGGAAAACGAAGGCCACGGCTTCCGCAACGAAGAAAACAAGTTTGAATTCTACGAGGCCATGGAAGAATTCCTCGAAAAGCATCTTTTAAAGAAATAGGTTTTTAAAAATTTTCAACGTATGGGCGGTTTTTTAAAACCGCCCTTTTTTTATTTTAAAAGCTTTGTCATTGCGAGGAGCAGTCTCATGCGACGTAGCAATCGCAAATTCTGATTTTCGCGTCTGAAGTATTTGCGATTGCCTCGTCGGAGACTCCTCGCAATGAGGATTTTAAAAATTGATCATGCTCACCGGGCAATCCTTACCGGCACCATCTCCACCTCACCACCATTTTTAAAAACCGCACAGTAATACGCGCCGGATGGCAGGTTCGCTATTGAAAAAGGAATGGCGTGATTCTGCCCGGACAATTCACCTTTAAAAACATCGCTTACTTTCTGCCCGAGAATATTATACAGCTCAACTTTTACATCAGTCGTTTTTAAAAGCGAGAGGTAGAGCGTTGCTTCTGAATTGCTGTAATAAATAATAAATGGCCGGTCGGCGTGGCTTCGGGAATTTCCTCGCCGTTATTTTTAAAAAGTGTATCGCGGACGGCTTCTATTTTGCGGATGAGTTCTGCGTAGTTTTCGTTTGCTGTGTCGCGTTTGGCGAAGGTAAAGGCGACGGTGAGATAGGTGGTGTCGCCGGGCAGCATGTGGAAGGGGCCGGTGGCGAGCAGCATGCGTTTGTCGCCGGCAAAATTGTCTGTATCTAATAGGCCACTGCTTAAAAAATCATATCGTGCTGAATCAGATGCAAGAGAATTGTAATATGTCCAACTGCGGAAGGTTTTTAAACCAAGTTATTCGCTAAAACCATAGGACTTTTTGTCGTTTCGCATCCAACCTGCGGCATTGACAGTCGGAGTTTCTAAAAGGGATACAGCAAGCGTTCCAAATGGAGATTCCGGATACGGAGACGTACCTGCAGTCCAACCCATTGCCGTTTGAAGATCCGGCCTTTCACTAAAATGCCGCACCTGATCCATTGTTACAAACCAATCTGCTTCCCTTAGATCATACAGGTGAATATCCAGGGCTGGGCCAAACCAGCAATCTCTTAAAGTATCTCTCGAAGTATTAATAATGGTATAGCGGATTACGATAACATCTTCAAGCGGTGAACCGATGTTCCATGAATAGAGAGACTGTATGAAGAGAAGGCCAAGAGGATATCCCTTTAGATGTGCAGGTATTGAATCATTGAATCTATACTTGCGCAGGTCACCATCGTTGTAAATTGCCACAATATCTTCATCTGAAATAAATACCGGTCCTTTGGGATAGAAAATCGGTGAACGGTCGAACGTGGTTGTGATATACGATCCAAAATTCCTGTTTTCCCCCTGTTTTCCCTCGTTGATTCCATACGGGCCAGTAGAAGCGGGAAGTATCTTTGGGGGAGCCATCAGCATAATATTGCGTCGAGTTATATAGTTTGTATTGATACCAGTCAATTATTCGCATGTCGTCGCCGTGGAGTCCCGGCGTCATCCAGGAGCGGGCCCAATTATCGGGGTTGTATGTTATCGTCACGAGCTTCCGTTCCGTGCTCGCGAAATCTTTTTTTGCGCCGAACCACAGGCCACCGCCAATCATGTACCTATTTCCAAAATATCGCGGCCAAATAGCCCCGCTTGAACCTCTGGTGTCGTCCAGTCCATATATGCCTGTATTCGTCACTACGAAGTACACATTGCTTTTTGTCGTAGCACCCTGCTGAATAATCGGCCATTGCGCAGCCACGTTTGTAAAACTCAGCAGCATCAAAAGTGCAGTCAGTACAAATTTCAGCACAGGCATTCCCCGGGTTTTTAAAAAAGCGTAAAACGGAATTTTACCACAGACACCTGATCCTTTTAAAAAATTACAGCTTGCTTTTAAAAAGAAAAAAGGGAAGAGCTTTGTAAAACTCTTCCCTTTATAGTCTTTAAAAAATGCTTTTAAAAGCTTACCGCACAATGGTTATCGGCAGCGTAAATCTCTCATTATCTGTTGTGATCACGCAGTAGTACATGCCAGCCGGAAGCTCACGTGTTGTAAAAGAAATTTCGCCCGACGCAACTTCGCCATTATGGATTACTATCATACGCTCACCGAGTGCGTTGAAGAGTTCGGCGCGGATATTTTTAAAAGATGAATCATTAAAGTGCAAGGTAGCTTCATTATTTCGTATGGAAATAAAAGCAGTTCTTTCTTTAAAAATCTTCTGCTGTTCTACCGACGAAACCAGTTCGGGATAGAGTTCAGTACGCGCTGCCTCGATTTTAGTGATGAGCTCAGTGTAGTCGTCCTGCGCCGTGATCTGGTCGCCTTTTAAAGAAGACTTGCCAATAACACGCTTTGAAAAGGAGAGGGCAATGGCTACGTGTGCTGTATCGCCGGGCTGCATGGTAAATGGCCCGGTTGAGCTCAGGAAACGCTTGTCGCCCGGGCCGTTGTCACCGTCTTTGAGTCCCGAAGACATAAATTCGTAGCGTTGCTCAGTGCTTATGGGATCAATGTCAATTGTCCAGTTGCGGAAGGTATGCAGGCCGAGCTGCTCATTAAAATTATACGATTTTTTGTCTTTGCGGAGATTGTGGTTTGCATCGGTAGCCGGCGTTTCGATGAGCGATACTGCCAGCACGCCAAAATCGTTTTCGCCTGCGGTCTCTTCGGTCCACTGGATAGCAGTCTGAAGATCAGGTCGTTCAAGGAGATATTTTGTCCTGTCGTTCATAGCGCCCTGATGTACGTTACCTGCTTTTGCCAGGTCGGCATCGAGCGCCGGGGCAAAGTAGCAGTCTTTTAGCACATCCTGCGAGGTATTGATCATGGTGTAGCGCATTACGATCACATCTTTTAAAAGCGGTGAATTCCACGAGTACATTGCCTGCTCAAACTGAATGCCAAGGGGGAATCCGAAGCGCTCTTGTCCGGTACGCCCAAGTTCATACCGGCTGCGGTCCGTATCTTTAAAAACAGCAATCATATCTTCATCTGAAACAAATGCCGGGCCTTTTGAATACACAACGCTGGAGCGTTCGCTTTCAATAGACTCGTACACTCCGTAGTTTCCATTCACTCTAAGTGCACTGCCTTTATTCCACATCGACCATCGACGCGCAGTTGCCTGCTTTGGAGAGCCATCCAAATTGTAATCTACTGAGGACTGCAGAGCATACTTGGCCGGCGAAAGTGTATCAACGGAAAGGCCATCGTCAATACGGCCGGGGACAGCCCAGGAGTTGCCTGAATTGGGATTGTACGTAACAAATGTTAGTTTTTGTTCTGTGCCGTCCACTGTTTTTAAAGCGCCGAACCAAATTCCACCACCAAAAATATATTGGTTTTGCGAGCCCCGTGGCCAAAAGCCACCGCCGGTATTTGAGGCTGTGTTTAGCCCGTATATACCATAATTTGTCAGCTGAAGCTGCACATTGCTTACGCTATTTTGACGCAGCTCATACAAATTCTGCGCTGTAACGTTAGTGCCGGCACCTGCCAAAAGTAGCGCCAGCCCGATCTGTAAACCTTTTTTCATGCGACACCTCATTGGTTTTTTGAGTCAACTCTCATTTGTTAATAGACACAGTACCTGCTCAAAAGTTACAATGAAAATGTAAATCGATCGTAAAGTCTTGTCTTTTAAAAGTTTATATGCTGCTTTTTGAACGCGAGGCTGGAGTGAAGTTTACTTTTTACACTTTTTGTGTTTATTTGTTCGTTTCGCTGTTTCGTTGTAATTTTCGGTTTAACGAATTATGTATCCTATAGAATTCTTTTAAAACTCACTTTAAAAACGCCTATGGCAAAATTTGTTTCCAATCGCGATGAAACCATCCGGCTTTTTAAAAACCCGGTGCTGGAGTATTTCTCGCATATTCACCCGGCAACGCCTGTTGTAGTCTTTACACCGATCATCATATACTTCCAGTATCTTGCTTTTAAGGAAGTAGGCTCGGCTATTGCTGTGGTGGCATTTATTGCAGGCGTTTTGGTATGGTCGCTGACAGAATATGCCATTCATCGCTGGGCGTTTCATTATGAACCGAAGTCGGCAATTGGCAAAAAAGTACATTTCCTTGTGCATGGCATTCATCACGATTACCCGCGTGACTCTACACGCCTTGTGATGCCATTGCTTGTAAGCGTTCCTCTTGCCATAGCTTTTTATATACTTTACGCTGCGATTTTTGGTGAGTTTCATAATGCTGTTTTTGCGGGATTTATGGCGGGCTATGTGGCTTACGATAGCATTCACTATGCCACGCATCATATGAAAATGACAAGCAGCGTGGGGCAGTTTTTAAAAAATTACCACCTGAAGCACCATTACCAGGATCCACATACAGCCTATGGCGTAAGCAATCCGCTCTGGGATTATGTTTTTAAAACAACTCCAACACATGAAATTGTACGCAAACCGCAGGCCAAAACAAAAAAGAAGGAACTGGCTTAAAGTTGATGAGTTTTTAAAAACTTTATCGTAATTTTGGAAACTTTTTAAAACTTCGGAATATAGAATACTTTACAATGGCTGTATCAAACGAAACAATACTTGAAGTTGCAGGG
The DNA here is from genome assembly GCA_035628175.1 of Patescibacteria group bacterium. Taxonomy (GTDB): domain Bacteria; phylum Bacteroidota; class Ignavibacteria; order Kapaibacteriales; family DASPKH01; genus DASPKH01. Next base: position 2,715 of record DASPKH010000370.1, on the reverse strand, counting down.
ATCGTTACTGAAAATATCCGGACCTACGAGCACCATGGACAGTTTTCCATTATTATTGATAAAAATGACCTGATTGAGGTATGCCGCGAGCTGAAGGAAAATCCGCGCACGGGCTTTGATATGCTCATGGACATCACGGCAATAGACTGGTACCGTCCACAGAATAGGTTTGAAGTTGTGTACTTCCTTTATTCGCAGGAGCACGCCTCGCGTATCCGCATTAAAGTGCCCGTAGACGAGCGCGATTTACATCTTCCGTCAGTAACAGAAGTGTGGGAGGGCGCTAACTGGTACGAGCGCGAAACATTTGACATGTATGGCATTAGATTCGATGGCCACCCGGATCTTCGTCGCTTTTATATGCCGGAAGATTTCGTAGATCCTGAGACAGGTGAGCCACTCTACCCGATGCGCAAGGATTTCCCGGTGATGGGTATTCCGGGCGCTTTGCCACTGCCGCCAATGCCTGAGAGAAATGCCAAGTGATTGGTTATTAAAACACAAAAAACCGCTGTACTTTTAAAGTGCAGCGGTTTTTTGTGTTTAATATAATTCTCTTAATGAAGCAAAGGGCTTTCATCTCGCTGATTCCATAGCTCTAATAATAGCCCAGACGTCAAAAAATTACAATGTTCTTCACATTTCAAAAAACTGAAGCAAGGGTACGGTTCTTTTTGAATGACCATGCGCAGTGCTTTTTTTTGATGCCGTTAATTGGCAACAACAAACGTGCGCATAAGCGTGTAGCTGCCGTCAGTAAAACGTACAAAGTATGCACCGTTTGGCAGTGTGCGCGTATCAAAATTAAACAAGCTGCCCGACACTTTTCCACTGAAATCTATTACTTCATAGCCAAGAGCATTATACACTTTTACAACCGGGTTTTGGCTTTTAAAAGGGGGCAGGCTAATCGTCGTAAGACCCGTTGCGGGATTAGGAGCGATATAGAATGAGGGATCGTATACGCGCTCAATGCCGGTAGCAGATTCGACTTTAGCTGTGACAGTTGCACGGATCTGTGAGCCTTCGCTTGTATGGAATGTAGGATTGACCGTGAAGGTGCCCGCCTGATCAGCTGTAAAGCTGACAGGCAACTCCATGAAAGCGCCTCCTTTAAGCGTAAGTGTGTCCGGCCAGTTGTCAAACTGGAAGCCCTGCTGGTCTAACTTGACTATTCCAAGGATACTGACGGGGCTGTAAGCGAAGTTTTCAATCCGCATGGACAGGGTTTTGCTTTCGCCAACTTTCATTGTGCCAAAATCAACCTTCGAGGTTTCCAGTACCCAGGCGGCGACCGTACGAAGCTCTACCGTGAGATTGTCAGCATCGGAGACAAACGTGAGCTGATCATTGACGCGACCGGTTGTTTTTGTCTGGAAGCTTAGCCAGAAGTTACGGTTGCCACCCGGCTGGATCGTAATAGGGAACTGCGGCCACTCCTGTGCTTTAAAAGCAGAGTCATTCGGCATAATGACAGCGGTGATCGTAGCTGACGCATTGCCTGTATTCCGCACGATAATTTCCCTTATCACGTATTGTCCGGCCGGCGCTTGTCCAAAGTCGGGTTCATTGGCTGTAAGAATCGCTATAGCTTTTGCCGTATAGGTGATCACTCTTTTACTGTGGTTACCGGCGTGGTCTACAGCGACAATCTCAGCTGAGGCATTCTGGGCAGGGTTTTGTACCTCGAGGGTTGCCTGTACGGATTTAGCCTGTCCTGAAATAAAGTTGGTGGTCTTTAAAACATAGTTTGAGCTTGTTGTTGGGTTTAAAAAAATGCGGGAAACACTCTTATCGCTAATGGTAACATCTGCTGATGAGCCATTTTCGCTTTTTACAAATAAGGTCGGCGGGAGAGTGTCATTAGTGGAAATGTCATTCATCATGAGGCTGGTCGGGTGCGCATAGGAGTCAAAGGTGTCAAAACCATATGCATACGCAGCAAATGGCTTTTGTGCGCGTATCTTATACACTCCATCGCCTGGCAGAGTGATGATTTTCGCAAAGAATTTATTCGTATCGCCCGGGAAGGCTTTAAAGGGCTCCGATGTAGAGCCAAAAACACTTTTAAGTGACTTCCATTTAAACTTACCATCTAAAACTGTTGCGAATTCAAGGTCGTCCGGCATAGTGCCGTCGGGATTTCCCTGGAATACTACATTAATAAAATTCTCTTTAAAGCCCTGCCCGCCTTTTATCCCCGGAGTATTAAAAACAATTTCCTTCTGATATTGTTCGATCGGCGTAAGAACAAGCTGGAAGGGGTCACTCGACACTCCATCATCTGTTTGTCCGGTATTATACTGGGTAATACTGATTGGCTTGTCAGCTTTAATGATCACTGGGTGTGGCTCCGACCCATCATCGAGTACGCGACCTTCATAATAACCGGTACCCTTATTCCCGCCAACCGTCTGAAGCACTGCAAACGGAACAGGATTTCCGTTGCGATAGAGCTTTGTATTGGGCTCTTTGGCAAATATTTTTATATAGGAATATTTTTTACGTTTTATAAAACGGCTGATATGATATTCCTTGCCCCACGTATGGGTTGGCAGTTCCATTTCAGCAAGGTAATCACATGCAGCTACCGTCTCAGGAACATAGGCACACTGATTCCCACTAACAACAGCGACAGGCTTGCTGGAGACGATCCTGCTCCCGGAAAGATCCGCAAAAATACCGTTTGCCTTTTTATTTGCGAATGCTACTACA